>NZ_AXCA01000100.1:0-13176 GCF_000475415.1 Halomonas sp. PBN3
CGGGCCTCGTCCTGGCCGGCCACGGGACCGGCCAGGACGAGGCCCGCACACAGCAGCAGGGCGGGCAGCCGGGCCCGCCCTGCCAGGTGGCGCGTGTCACGCATCATTCAGGACGCTGGTGATCCTGGACCTCGGCGCCGACCTCCTCGTAGTAGCGCAGCGCGCCGGGGTGGAAGGCGATCGGGGTGGAGTTGACGCTGAACTCCACGGTGGTGTCGTTGGCCGCCGGGTGCACCTCGATCAGCTCGTCGGTGCGCTCGAAGAGCATCTTGGTGATCTGGTAGGCGAGCTCCTCGTCCATCTCGCTGCTCACCGCCAGCACGTTGGGGATGCCGATGCTCTGCACGCCCTCTTCCATGCCTTCGTAGAGGCCGGCGCGCAGCTCGTAGGGGGCGAATACCGGCACCGCCTCGCGGGCATTGGCGACCTCCTCGTCGGAAAGGCCGATCAAACGGATGTCGCGGGTGGTCGCCAGGTTCATGATCGAGCTGGTGGGCGGCCCCACGCTCCAGAAGCCGGCGTCGATGTCGCCGTCGCGGATAGCGTCGGCGGTCTCGTTGAAGTTGAGGCGGCGCGGGTCGATATCGTCGTAGGTGATGCCATTGGCCTCGAGCAGCGCGCGGGCGTTGAGCTCGGTGCCGCTGCCGGGTGCGCCCACCGAGACCACCTTGCCCTCGAGGTCGGAGAGGCTCTCGATGCCGGAGTCGGCCAGGGTGACGATCTGCACGGCGTTGGGGTAGACCGAGGCCAGAGCGCGGATGTTCTCGAGCTGGCGGCCCTCGAAGTCGCCGGTGCCGGTGTAGGCCTGGTGGACGGTGTCGGCCAGGGCCAGGGCGAGGTCGGAGTCACCGCGCCACACCAGCCCCATGTTCTCCACCGAGGCGCCGGTGACCTCGGCGACGGCTTCATAGCCCTCGATATGCTTGCCGATCATCTCCGCCAGGCCACCGCCCAGCGGGTAGTAGGTGCCGCCGGTGCCGCCGGTGGCGACGGAGAGCTGCTGCTGGGCGACGGCCAGCGGGGCCGTCGCGATCAGCGAGGCGGCGACGGCATACTTCATGGCTTTCATGGCGTTCCTCCGGTCCTGGAACCAGTTGGGGTATTGTCGTTGTCGACGCCGTGGTCGACGTCTTGACTCAAGCTAGCACGCGGGCTGCGTGAGAGACGAACACCATGATTTCTACGTTTTTCGAGAATTTCAGCAATGCCACCATGGTCGCGGCCGTCACGCCGCGACCATCTCGCGCACCTTGTCGACGATATGGGCCCCGATGGGCAGCGCCGAGGTGGCCGCCGGCGACGGGGCATTGCCCACGTTCACCGTGCGCCGCGTGTTGACGAACAGGAAGTCGTCCACCAGCTTGCCGTCGCGGGAGACCGCCTGGGCGCGTACCCCGGCCGGATAGGGCTCGAGGTCCCCGAGCGTCAGGCTCGGGCAATACTTGCGCACCAGCTCGAGGTAGCCGCGCTTGTGCAGCGAGTTCTTCATCTCGGTGAGGCCCGGACGCAGGTTGCGCCCCAGCACCTTGAGGATGCCGGGGTCACTGAACATCCTCGCCATGTCGCCCAGGGACACGTCGCGCCGACGATAGCCCTCGCGCTTGAAGGCCAGCACCGCGTTGGGGCCCACCGTGACCGAGCCATCGATCATCCGTGTCAGGTGCACCCCGAGGAAGGGCATGGCGGGGTCGGGAATCGGGTAAATCAGGTGGTTGACGATGGCGTTGTGCTTCTCCGGCAGCCGGTAGTACTCGCCGCGGAAGGGGCAGATGGTGAAACCGGGCTCCTGGCCCAGCAGGCGCACCACCCGGTCGGCCATCAGCCCCGAGCAGCTCACCAGGTAGCGCCCCGTAAAGGTCCCGGCGCCGCTGCCCACCACCACCTCCTGGCGACGCTCCTCCAGCGCGGTCACCTCGGCGCCATAGCGGATCTCCCCGCCCATCCGCTCGAACTCGGCGGCCATGGCCCGGGTCACCGCGGCGTAGTCGACGATGCCGCTGGAGGGCACGAAGATCCCGCCGAGCCCGGTGATGTTGGGCTCGCGCTCGGCCAGCTCCCCGGCGGAGAGCCACTCTCGCGTGAGGCCGTTGGCGGCGGTGCGCTCCCACAGCGCCTGCATGCGCTCCATCTCCAGCTCGCTGGTGGCCACCAGCAGCTTGCCGCAGGTGTCGTAGGCGATGCCGTGCTCGTCGCAGAACGCCTTGGTGGCCCGATTGCCCTCCAGGCAGAAGCGCGCCTTGAGGCTGCCCGGGGTGTAGTAGACCCCGGCGTGGATCACCCCGCTGTTGTGGCCGGTCTGGTGATGGGCCGGGCCAGTCTCCTTCTCCAACAACAGCATCTTGCTGTCGGGATAGGCCTGCTTGAGCTGCATGGCGGTGGACATGCCCAGGATGCCGCCGCCGATGATGATGAAGTCGTGCATGTCACCCCTCTGCTTGACCCGGGAACGGGCTGGTAAAGGCAACGGCCACGCCGCCATCGGCGTGGCCGGACAGGCTATCTTGACGGCCGCGACGGCGGCCGTCACCTCACGCCCGGGCGGGAGCGCGCAGCGTGCGGGCGTGGGTGAAGTAGCCACGCTGGCGCATCAGCTCGCGGCGCAGCTCCGGGTGGGGGGTGAAGCGGTCGCGACCGTGCAGCCAGAAGTGGTTGTTGATCAGCAGGAAGCTGCCCACCGGGTTGGGCACCGAGAGGATCGCCGGGCTGCCCTCCAGCGACGTGGAGAGGTCGCACAGCCAGTTGCCCTCCTCGAAGTCCCTGGGCTGCACGAACTGGTCGATGTAGGCCATGATCGGGCGCCCCTCGCGGTCGACGTCGAACACCGGGTGGAAGACGTCGCGCACCACGTTCTTGCTGGGCGGCGCGCTCCAACGCATCGGCCGATGGGCCAGCGGATCGGCGAAGAAGCGCGCCAGGTCCTCCCAGTCATCCAGGTGCAACAGCAGCGAGTTGCCGCCCTCCATGTGCTGCTCGTCGATCTTCATCATCAGCACGTAGTCGGTGTCCTGCTCGACGAAGGTGCCGTCGTTGTGCAGCTCCATCACGCGGTGCGGCTGGCGCAGGTAGCTGTCGGAGTCGTCGACGTTCCTGACCACGAAGCGCGCGTAGAACTGGCCGCTCATGGCATCGAAGTTGGAGCGCCCCATCAGGTGCGCCACCGCGGTGGCCAGCTTGACCATGTCGTCGGCCTGCTCGACGCGATCCAGTCCCTCCGGCACCACCTGCAAGCCCCCGGTGGCGCGATCCACCAAGGTGTTCACCAGCACCGGCTGCAGGGTGTTGTCGCACAGGTCATTGAGCACCTTCGCCACGCGGAAGCGCAGCATCGACTTGTACTCCAGCGCCTGCACCGGCCACTCGGCCACGGCCGCGAGGAAGGCCTCGACCACGTCGCGGGAGATCGTCAGCTGCAGCAGCCGCGGCGACGCCGCGGAAGGAGCCAGGGTGAAGCCGCGGATGTCGGCGGGAAGCGGCATGGCGGTATCGGGAAGCTGGGTCAGCACGGTCATGTCAGGGTCTCCGGGTCTTGTGGGCTTGCCCGTTAAAAATATCTACATTTTTAAATTTCATCGACATTAAGATGTATAATTGACAAACATGGCACCCGTGCCACCCGGCGAAGCAGAGCCACGGCACGGCGCGCCCGGAAACGCCGAACCCCGGCGCAAGGGCCGGGGTTCGAGGCGATACGACGGGGCTGGCGAGGCTCAGTGGCCCTGGTAGGGGTCCGCCCCGGCCAGCTCGCGCTGCATCATGCCGTCGCTGTAGGCAGTGCCATAGCGGGCGCGGGACCAGGCGTAGAGCGCCAGGCCGATCCCCATCCAGCCGGCGAAGATCACCCACTCGATGGCGGAGAGCGCCGAGGGACTGCCCGGCAGGTACATGGCGGTCAGGCCCAGGGAGAGCAGCACCGCCAGGGCACCCACCAGCTTGCCCTGGCGCACCTTGAAGGGGCGCTCCATCTCCGGTTCACGGCGACGCAGCACCACGAAGGAGAGCGACACGAAGAGGTAGGCGATGACGATCCCGAGCCCGCCGGCCACCACCAGCCACACCAGCGCCGGGCGACCGAAGAAGGGCGCGATGGCGGAGAGGATGCCCATCACCAGGATGGCGTTGGTGGGCGTGCGATAGGTCGGGTGCAGCTTGCCCAGCCAGGCGGGCAGCATGCCAGAGTGCGCCAGGGCGTAGATGGCCCGGGAGCCGCCGATGTAGAAGGCGTTCCAGCTGGTGATGATGCCGGCGATACCGGCAATGATCATCAGGTTGCCGGCCCAGGGCGCCTGGAAGGCCGCCTGCATGGCATCCGGCACGGCGAGCGAACTCGCGCCCAGCGCCTCGGGGTCGAGCATCAGCGAGGTGCCAAGGATGATGAAGGCGTACCAGAACACCGCCAGGATCACCGAGATCATCAGCACCCGGCCGATCTCGCGGAACGGCAGGTTGATCTCCTCGGCGGCCTGGGGGATCACGTCGAAGCCGACGAACATGAAGGGCACCATGATGATTACCGTCATGATGCCGCCCATCACGCCCTCCTCGACGCTGAAAAGCGGCTGCATGGTTGCGGTGCTGCCCTGGAAGAGGGCCCCGGTGATGAACAGGATGCCCACCGCCAGGATCAGCAGGGTCACCACCTTCTGCACCAGGGCAGCGGTGCGCACGCCGATGTAGTTGATCCACATCATGGCCAGTGAGCCGGCCACGCCGACCGCCACCCAGGTGGCCTTCACCTCCCAGCCGTTGATGGTCCACAGGTGCCCCACCGCATAGTTCGGGAAGAGGTGCTCCACAACCGTGGGCAGCGCCACGGCCTCGAAGGCCACCACGCTCACATAGCCCAGGGTGATGGCCCAGGTGCACAGGAAGGAGGCGAAGTGCCCCATGGCACGGTAGCTGTAGACGTGTTCGCCGCCCACCTGGGGCATCGCCGAGGCGAGCTCGGCATAGGTGAGGCCCACCAGCACGATGATCAGCCCGCCGATCAGGAAGGCGGTGATCGCCCCGAGGCTGCCGGCGGACTGGATCCAGCTGCCGGTGAGCACGATCCAGCCCCAGCCGATCATGGCGCCGAACGCCAGGGCGAGGACATCCTTGCGGGCCAGCACGCGCGTCAGCTGGCCTTGAGAGGTCGTGGCATCTTGGGTCATATGATCCTCGATCGTTGTCGTTTTATCCTAAAAACTTTGTTTTCACGCAACATCGACAAAATAGGAAAAGAGGCACCATACGGCAAGGTTGTTCGAAATTCTTAATGCTAGACATTGGTCGACGCCCCGCCGCCGGCCCAGCTACTACAAGGGTTGGCACCCCCTCGTGACGGGCCTCGGTCGACACGATCAGCGTGAAGGATATTGCACGCCTGGTGGCACTCTGCCTGCCACCAAAGCCGCATGCAATCGAGACTGGCAAAAACACCGAAGAGCCCCCATAGTGTGCTTGTCGCAACCGCCCAATGGAGCATCATGAGCACGGCACGACAGTCCCGATCCGCGGAACTTCTTGACCCCCCGCGAAGCAGCCCTGACCTCGACGTCAGGGACCTGGAACAACGTACACGCCTCATGCGCATCGTGACCCGGCTGATCGCCGTGTCAGACCTCGGCAGCCGCGAGATCGCTCGCCGCGCCGGGCTGCCGATGCAGAAGATCAGCGACCTCCTCGCGGGGAAGCTGGAGCACCTCTCCATCGATGAGCTACGCCTCGTGCATCGCACCATCGAGCAGCAGGGGGCCACCCACTAGGCCACCCGGCCACGCATCACGCAACGCGCCCCGAACAGCGAACGCCCTGCCCCGCCGGCAGGGCGTTTTTTGTCCTGCCGACTCGCCGAAAAAACCCAGATATTCATTGGCTTGCACATCATTACGCGAGCATTAAGCGCTTGCTAACAATCTCTTGACCGACATCAAGGCCATATACCTTGGTCGCAGGTAGCCTTCCGGTATCAGATTTACCTCTTGAATGCGCGGACGATTCCGCCCCACCCAGGCCACCGGAGGCGCCATGGACCCCATTCGCCGCACCCTTCTCGGCCAGCTGGCCCGCCTCAGTGCGGGTGCCGCCTTGATACCGCTCTCCAGCGTTGCCAGCGCCGGCATCAACCAGCAGCCCCCCCGTCGAGAAGGCGATCCCAGCAAGCGCTACGGCATGCTCATCGACCTGCGCCAGTGCATCGGTTGCCAGGCCTGCACCGTGTCGTGCCATATCGAGAACGCCGCCCCGCTGGGCAGCTTCCGCACCACCGTCTCCCAGTACGAGGTAGAGCACCAGGACACCGGTGAGGTCGCCACCTTCATGCTGCCGCGCCTGTGCAACCACTGCGAGAACCCGCCCTGCGTGCCGGTCTGCCCGGTGGAGGCCACCTTCCAGCGCCAGGACGGCATCGTGGTGGTCGACAGCGACCGCTGCGTGGGCTGCGCCTACTGCGTCAACGCCTGCCCCTACGACGCCCGCTTCATCAACGAGCGCACCCAGACCGCCGACAAGTGCACCTTCTGCGCCCACCGGCTGGAAGCCGGCCTGCTGCCGGCCTGTGTGGAGAGTTGCGTGGGCGGCGCGCGGATCATCGGCGACATGCGTGATCCGGAGAGCCAGATCAGCCGCATGATCGCCGAGCACCGCGACGAGCTGATGGTGCTGCAGCCGGAGAAGAACACCCTGCCCCAGGTCTTCTACCTCGGCATGGACGAGCGCTTCGTGACTCGCCCCGACGCCGAGCCGGTCGCCCTGGAAGTCCTCGATCCCCACGGCCAGGAGATGGGCTATGAATTCCGCCATTGAGCTGCTCGCCCCGCGCTACGACATCGCCTGGTACCCCTGGGCGGTGCAGTACTTCTTCATGATCGCACTCTCCTACGCCACCCTGTGGCTGGCTGCCCCGGCGCTGGTGTTCGGCAGGAAAGCCTGGCTACCCACCGCACGCCTGGCGCTGCTCGCCTGCCTGACCACCACCCTGGTGGCACCGGTGGCCCTGCTCGCCGACCTGCACCAGCCACTGCGCTTCTGGCACTTCTACGCCTACGCCAACAGCCACTCCTGGATGTCCGTCGGCAGCCTGGTGCTGCCCCTCTACGTGGTGGGCGTGATCGTGCTGGCCTGGCTCGCCTGGCGTCCGGCGCTGCAGGCCCATCGCCAGGCCCCCGGCATCGCCGGTTTCGTGGCCCGCTGGCTGTCGCTGGGCGACGCCCCTACCCCGCGCGCCCTGGTGGTGCTGGTGGGCCTCGGTACCCTGGCCCTCTCCACCGGCATCATGCTCTACACCGGCGCCGAGGTGGCCATCGTCAAGGCCCGCCCGCTGTGGCACACGGTGTGGCTGCCGCCGATGTTCGTGGCCACCGGCTTCATCGCCGCCACCGGCCTGATCCTGGTGCTCAACCGCGTGGCCGGTGAGCGCAGCACCACAGTCAGTCGGCAGATGCTCAAGGTGATGCTGGGGGCCTGCCTGGTGGCCGGACTCGTCGCCGGCAGCTGGTTCCTCGACGGCATCAATGCCAACGTCGGCTCCGTGGCCGCGGCAATGGAATCCGTGCGCGACAGCGCCGAGTGGCGCAGCACCGCCCTGTGGGGTGGCCTCACCGGCCTGGTCCTGTTCGGCGCCGTGCTCTACCTGCTCACTCGCCCCGCTTCACGCCGCCCGGCACTCTACGCCTGGGCCTGGGTGCTCGGCCTGGTGGCCTTGCACGTCGGCTGGATGTTCCGCTGGGTGGTGCTGATGGACGTGCAGACCGTGGCCCGCCACAGCGCCGGCTTCCACCACTACGGCATCCCCGCCGGCTCGTCCGGCATCCTCGGCATCGTCGGTACCTTCGGCCTGTGGCTCGCCGCCATCCTGCTGATCGACCTCTTCGTGCCGTGGCGCCAGGCCGCCCAGGGCGGCAGCGCCGCCGACGCCTCCCCCGAACATCCTGACGTCGAAGGAGCCCTCCGTCATGGCTAAGTCACCCGACACCTCACGTCGCCGCTTCCTCAAGGGCGCCGCCGCCGCCGGCGGTGCCGCCACCTTCGCCGCCGGCTACTCCGACCCGCTGGTCAAGATGGCCAAGGGCGTCACCGGCAGCGCCGGCGAGAAGCCCGAGCACCGCATCCACGGCAACTCCCTGGCACCGGAGTACACCGTCGACCCCGAGAGCGGCGAGCTGACCCTCAACCCCGACCAGCGCGTGGCCTTTACTGTCTGCTACGGCTGCACCACCAAGTGCGGCGTGCGGGTGCGCGTCGATAATGCCACCGACCAGGTGCTGCGCGTCTCCGGCAACCCCTACAACCCGCTCTCCTCCGACGAGCACCTGCCCATGCGCACCCCGGTGGTCGAGGCCCTGCGCGGGCTGAGCGCCTATGGCGACCAGGGCCAGCAGAACCGCTCCACCGCCTGCGCCCGCGGCAACGCCATGATGGCGCAGATCGACAGCCCCTTCCGCGTCACCCACTGCCTCAAGCGGGTCGGCGGGCGCGGCAGCCGCGAATGGGAGAAGGTGCCCTTCGAGCAGGTCATCGAGGAGATCTGCGAGGGCGGCGACCTGTTCGGCGAGGGCCATGTGGATGGCCTGCGCGCCATCCACGACGTCGATACCCCCATCGACCCGGAGAACCCCGAGTACGGCCCGAAGGCCAACCAGCTGATGGTGATGGAGGCCACCGATTACGGCCGCTCCGCGCTGCTCAAGCGCTTCGCCTTCAACGCCTTCGGCACCCGCAACTACGGCCACCACGGCTCCTACTGCGGCCTGGCCTATCGCATGGGCTCGGGGGCGGTGATGAATGACCTGGCCAAGAATGCCCACACCAAGCCGGACATCCAGAACGCCCGCTTCATCCTCTACGTGGGCACCGCCCCCAGCCAGGCCGGCAACCCCTTCAAGCGCCAGGGGCGGTTGATCGCCCAGGCGCGCGCCGAAGGCACCCTGGAGTATGTGGTGGTGGACCCGGGCCTCAACGCCTCGGCTTCCCACGCCGCCGACCACAACCGCTGGGTGCCGATCCGTCCGGGCACCGACAGCGCCCTGGCCATGGCCATGATCCAGTGGCTGCTCGACCACGAGGGCTACGCCAAGGCGTTCCTGGAGCTTCCCGGCCAGCCCGCCGCCGAGGCCGCCGGCGAGGCGACCCACACCAATGCCAGCCACCTGGTGATCACGGACGATGCGCACCCGCGCCGCGGCCGCTTCCTGCGCACCAGCGACCTGGGCCTGGCCGAGGCGGACAGCGACGCCGACGTGCCCATGGTGGTGGCTGACGGCGAACTGGCGAAGAGCACCGATGTCATGGCCGCCGAGCTGTTCGTTGACCGTGACGTCGAACTCGTCGGCTCCTCAGAAGGGCCTGGCGAGACCGTACGGGTCAAGAGCAGCCTGACCCTGCTGCGCGAGTCCGCCAACGAATACACCCTGGCCGAGTATGCCGAGCACTGTGGCATCCCCGAGGCCACCATCGTCGACCTGGCCACCCGCTTCGCCAGCCACGGCCGCCGCGCGGTGACCAACTCCCATGGCGGGATGATGTCCGGCAACGGCTTCTACGCCGCCTTCGGCATGCAGATGCTCAACGTGCTGGCCGGCAACCACAACCGCAAGGGCGGCAGCGCCGCTGGCGGCGGCCAGTTCAACGGCGTCGGCACCGGCCCCCGCTACGACCTGGCCAACTTCCCTGGCAAGCGCGGCCCCAAGGGGGTCTTCCTCTCCCGCTCGCGCTTCCCCTACGAGAAGTCCTCCGAGTACCAGCGCAAGGTGTCCGCCGGCGAGAACCCCTACCCGGCCCGCGCCCCCTGGCGTTCGCTGGCGCCGCCCACCCTCACCGAGCATCTGCCCTCGGCGCTGGACGGCTACCCCTACCCGATCAAGGCCGTGATCGGCTGCATGGCCAACCCCATCTACGGCCAGGCGGGCCTGGAGGGGCTGATCGCCGACAAGCTCAAGGACCCGAAGCGCCTGGGGCTCTTCGTCGCCGTCGACGGCTTCCTCAACGAGACCAACCGCTACGCCGACTACATCGTGCCGGACTCGGTGATGTATGAGGTGTGGGGCTTCACCGGCTCCTGGAAGGGCACCCTGGGCAAGATGACTACCGCCTGCTGGCCGGTGGTGGAGCCACGCCAGCAGAAGACCGAAGAAGGCGAGCCGGTCTCCATGGAGAGCTTCTTCATCGCCACCGCCAAGCGCCTCGGGCTGCCGGGCTTCGGCGACGAGGCGATCCCCGACGCCGACGGCAACCTGCACCCGCTCAACCGTGCCGAGGACTTCTTCCTGCGCGCCGCCGCCAACGTGGCCATGCAGGGCGAGCCGCTGCCCGCGGCCGACGAGAGCGACATCGCCCACGCGGGCCTGGCCCCGCTGCTGCCCAGGCTGGAGCGCACCCTCAAGCCCGAGGAGCGCGGCCCGGTGGCCTACCTCTACGCCCGCGGCGGTCGCTTCGAGGACTTCAAGGACCACTTCAAGGGCGAGAACCTCACCAGCGCCTGGAAACGCACCCTGTGCGTCTACAACGAGCAGGTGGGCACCAGCATCAACACCCAGACCGGCGAGCCCAACCGTGGCGTGCCGCGCCATGCCCTGCCGCCGCTGGCCGACGGTCGAGCCATGCGTGAGGTGTTCACCGAGGAGGACTGGCCGCTGCTGGCGTTCTCGTTCAAGTCCAACCTGATGAACTCCTACGCCATCGGTCTCGAGCGGCTGCGCATGATCAAGCCCTACAACCCGGTGATGATGCACCGCCAGGACGCCGAGCGCTTTGGCATCCAGCACGGCGATACCATCCGCATCGAGAGCCCCGGCGGCAGCGTGGTCGCCCTGGCACTGGTCGGCGAAGGCGTGATGCCCGGCGCACTGGGCATCGAGCACGGCTACGGCCACCGCGACCTGGGGGCCACCCCCCACGTGATCGACGGCGAGTCCCAGCCCGACCTCGAGTGGCTGCGCGCCGGCATCAACATCAACGACCTGGGCTTCAAGGACCCGACCCGCAGTATCGACGGCACCTGGCTCGAACCCATCAGCGGCGCCGCCGTGCGCCAGGGCATGCCGATCCGGGTGACCCGGCTCGACGCCTGACCCTCGGCGGCCCTCATCCCGATGGCACAGCGCCCCGCCGGTTTCCCGGCGGGGCGCTGGCGCAGGGGGCTCCCCCATCGGCCGCGGTGCGGGGTCACTCGACGGCGTCGGTCACCGCCCCGGTGCTGGCCGAGCTGACCAGGCGCGCATACTTGGCCAGCACGCCGCGGGTGTAGCGCGGCGCCGGCTGGCGCCAGGCGGCGCGGCGGCGCATCAGCTCCTCGTCGGTGAGGTCGACGTCGATGGTGTCGGCCTCGGCGTCAATGGTGATGCGGTCGCCATCCTCCACCAGCGCCAGCGGGCCGCCGTCGAAGGCCTCCGGCGTCACATGGCCCACCACGAAGCCGTGGCTGCCGCCGGAGAAGCGCCCGTCGGTGATCAGCGCCACCTCGCTGCCGAGCCCTCGGCCCATGATCGCCGAGGTGGGGGTGAGCATCTCGCGCATGCCGGGCCCGCCCCGCGGCCCCTCGTAGCGGATCACCACCACATCGCCGGCCACCACGGTGCCGTCGTTGATGCGCGCCTGGGCTTCCTCCTCGGAGCCGAACACCCGAGCGGTGCCGGAGAAGCGCGTGCCCTCCTTGCCGGTGATCTTGGCCACCGCCCCCTCGGGGGCCAGGTTGCCGTGCAGGATGCGCAGGTGGCTCTCGGTCTTCACCGGGCGATCCAGCGCCGCGATGATCCGCTGGTCGTCGGGATAGGGAGCAACGCTCGCCAGGTTCTCGGCGAGTGTCTTCCCGGTCACCGTCAGGCAGTCGCCGTGCAGCAGGCCGGCATCGAGCAGGGTCTTCATCAGCGGCTGGATGCCACCGATGGCGACCAGCTCGCTCATCATGTAGTGGCCGCTGGGGCGCAGGTCCGCCACCACCGGCACGCGCCGGCCGATGCGGGTGAAGTCCTCGAGGCTCAGCTCCACCCCGATGGTGCGGGCCATGCCGATCAGGTGCAGCACCGCGTTGGTGGAGCCGCCCAGCGCGATCACCACGGTGATGGCATTCTCGAAGGCCTCGCGGGTCATGATGTCTGAGGGCTTGAGGTCGCGCGCCAGCAGCTCGAGCACCGCCGCCCCCGCCGCCTCGCAGTCCTCGCGCTTGTCCCTGGAGACGGCGTTTTGCGCCGAGCTGCCCGGCAGGCTCATGCCCAGCGCCTCGATGGCCGAGGCCATGGTGTTGGCGGTGTACATGCCGCCGCAGGAGCCCGGACCGGGGATCGCCGTCTCCTCGATCTGCTTGAGCTCGATCAGGTCGATGTCGCCGCGGCTGTGGGCGCCCATGGCCTCGAACACCGAGACGATGTCGGTGTGGCCCTTGCCGGGCAGGATGGTGCCGCCGTAGACGAAGACGCTGGGGCGGTTCAGCCGCGCCAGGCCCATCAGGCAGCCCGGCATGTTCTTGTCGCAGCCGCCGATGGCCACCAGGCCGTCGAAGCCCTCACAGCCGGCCACCGTCTCGATGGAGTCGGCGATCACCTCCCGCGACACCAGCGAGTACTTCATGCCCTCGGTGCCGTTGGCGATGCCGTCGGAGATGGTGATGGTGTTGAAGATCACTCCCTTGCCGCCGGCGGCGTCGGCGCCGTCGCTGGCGTGGCGGGCCAGCTCGTCGATATGGCTGTTGCAGGGGGTGAGGTTGCTCCAGGTGGAGGCGATGCCCACCTGGGGCTTCCTGAAGTCCTCGTCGGTGAAGCCCACCGCACGCAGCATGGCGCGGCTGGCCGCCTTGCCGGGGCCATCCACCACCGGGGCGGAGTGGCGGCGGCGGGAATCCTTCGGGGTATCGCTCATGGCAGGGCTCCTGTGAAGATGGCGTGACCCTCAGAGGGTGGACCGCAAGCCATGTAGCTGTCCATGGACGACCTGCCAACCTTGCCACATGATACGTGGACGGCTACTATTTATCGCATAATGCGATAGAGCAGCCGTTATGCATGTCATCACCCAGAAACGCATCTGGGAAGCCAAGCAGAAATGGCCCCAGGCCGCCTCTTCCCTGGATGCCTGGTATCGGCTAATGAAGTCGAGCGAACCCGGCAGCTTTGCCGAGATGAAGGCGCTGTTTCCCGCCACCGACAAGGTCGGCCGACAGCATGTCTTCGATATCGGTGGCAACAAGAGTAAGTATCCCCCGGCAAA
>NZ_AXCA01000101.1:0-40628 GCF_000475415.1 Halomonas sp. PBN3
GCAGCCACCTGAATAGTTACCTAGTATTTTCAATAATATAGGGCGTGGTCGGTCACGCAGCATAACATTGTTGAACGCTCATGCTCGTTCAAGTGAAATATCGAGCACGCAGTCTAATACCTGTTGACAGTACTAAGGAAAAGTCATGAGCATCCTCAAAAATGCACTAGATTCAATCGCTGTGGGCTTAGAGGATTTTGAATCACCTGATGAACGAAGGATTATCTCATCAACACGGAATATATTTGCGGGCATCTTGCTTTTGTTTAAGCACAAGCTTTGCGAGCTAAGCCCTCAAGGTTCCGATGAAGCCCTTATCAAGCAGAGGGTCCTGCCAGAACTTGATGCAACAGGAGCAGTTAACTGGATTGGAAAGGGCAAAAAAACTGTAGATGTGCAGAATATTAAAGAACGTTTTGAGTCTTTGAATATATCCGTTGATTGGAATCGCTTGGAGAGAATCAACAAATACAGGAATGATATAGAACACTACTACAGCACCCTGAACAGTGAATCTGTTAAACAGTTGATTTCCGACTCTTTTATTATCATTCGAGACTTTATAGTAGATGAACTGGGTGGTGATCCAAAATCGCTACTCGGTGAGGGCTACTGGAAAATTCTTGTGGACGTGAACGAAGTTTACGCCAAGGAAAAGCAGGAGTGCGATTTAACTCTGGAGAAACTCAGCTACTACACCGATACAATTCTTCACGCACTACAAGAATATCATTGCGATGAGTGCGGCTCCGGCTTGCTTGAAACCGAGGATTTAGGTGATGGAGCAGCGGCAACATTCAAATGTCGAGCTTGTGGAACTGAGACTCACTATGACGACATAGTAAACGATGCGGTGAACGAATTTTACGCCGATGAGGCGTACTCCGCTCATAAAGACGGCGGCGATACGCCTGTTGTCGACTGTCCTTTGTGCGGTTTTGGGACCTACATTGTCCATGAAGGTATTTGCGTTTCATGTTGCGGGTCCGCTACTCATGAGTGTGCAAGGTGTGGCTGCAATATTCCTCCAGAGGAACTATCCGACGGTGACAATTGTGGCTACTGTGCTTACATGTGGGAAAAGTTATGGCGGAGTAACGTACAGTTAACCATGTGGTCAACGGACGCCTACTGCGCTGCGTAGCCGCCCATTACCACGGCGTTAGGCCTCAGGGAGTGAGTTTGTGCATTACGCTAAATCTAAGCGCGAGAAAAAATCTATATGCAACCTCTGTAGAGAGGAAAAGGCGCTCTCGTGGGACCATGTTCCACCGAAAGGCGGAATTGATCTTGGCCCTGTTGAAATGGAAACAGTCTTCGAGATCATGGTCGGAGACCGAGAGAAGCCGAAGTTGAGGGAGTCGCAAAATGGGGTCAAGTACAGGACTATTTGCAGTGACTGCAACTCGCTTTTAGGCCGTGAGTATGATCCCACCATTAATGATTTTGCCAAGTCAGTTGGGCGTTACTTAAAGTCGGGTGTCGCGCTCCCTGAGGAGGTTTCCCATAAGGTTAAGCCGCAAAGGTTAATGAAAGCTATGCTCGGGCATATAGTTGCTGCCAAGGTCGAGATAGAAGATACCGCCTTTGATCAGGCGGCAAGAGCATATGTGCTCGACCCTAATATGGCACTTCCGGAAGATATCCATATTTTCTATTGGGTTTATCCTTACGCTACATCGGTGGCGATCCGAGATTTCGGCATGTTTGTTCCCAGAGGGACGTTCAATGAACCTGCTGTGTTTCAACTGCTCAAATACTACCCCATAGCGTATCTGTGTAGCACCAAACCTGAATACGCAGGACTTCCAGCCCTATCTTGGTATCGAGATGCTGAGTTAGATTTTGAAATCGAGATCCCAATAAATTTGAAGCGGGTAGAAGATCTCTACTGGCCTGAAGCACCAAATGACGAAGACAACAATATATTTTTTGGCGGGCAAAGCGCTGCAGCAGCAGTCCATGCACGGCCCAGAGAGAACAAGGCTTAACAAGGTGGTCAACGAGACGCCAACTACGCTGTGCTCTGTTGGCGCCCATTACTACGTCGTTAGAAGTTAAGGATGAATATGGAGATTCGTTCATTTGCTGAGTTTCACGAAGCTTTTTCAAAATATCGGCCTGATAATCGATGGATGTTTCGAGGACAGGCCGACTTCAGTTGGCTCGTAAAGCCAAAGTCAGGCCGTAGCCCGTACTGCGAAAAAGATGACTTAGACTATTTGGCAAGCTGGAAAAGAAAGGCTTCTGAATATATACAGAGCAAGCCAGAAAACGAATGGGATTGGATGGCAATTGCACAGCATCATGGTCTGCCCACGAGACTACTAGATTGGTCATACAATCCACTTGTAGCTGCGTTTTTCGCATGTCTTTCCGAGCCAAAAAAAGATGCAACGATTTTTTGCCTTCTCCCACATTGGATGATATCCCCTGAAAAAGATAGTCCAGATGACTTGACTAAAATAGCCAAATATAAACCTAATATGGTGGCATCTCGAATTGGCCGACAAAGTGGGCTATTCACAGTTCATCCCTATCCAGAAGTCGATCTGAAAGACGGGATTAGCAAACAAGACAAACTAGAAATTCATACGATAAACTCAGGTTATAAATCCCAACTACTATTTGAGCTGAATCATTATGGCATAAATCGACTGACACTCATGGGTGATCTAGATGGTTTGTCTGCGCACATGTGTTGGACGCTTGAAAACAGGCGCTACTGGTCAGATCATGACGAATTTATGCGGGAGCTCGCCGGTGAAACTGCTAACAAGTAAAATCAGCCTGCGTGATAAAGCTGCGTGGCTGCCATAAGCGTTACATCAGCCTCACTGAACGGCCGCTTCTGGCCGAAACCGGTCCTCCGACATGTTGGCCAACAGCGACACTAGCCCCGCGTCATGCGGGATGCGGCCGATAGTGATGGCTTCGGCGCAACTTCTGGTACACTCCCGCCATCCCTGAGGTAGACGGAGACACGATGGAAACGGAACTCACCGAGTTCGAGCGGCAGATGCGCCGCGAGATCAACTCATTCATGCACAACGAACAGCAGACCCGGCGCAAGGCGGCCACCCAGCCCCCCGAATGGCCCGCCGACGACGCCACCCCCGCCAAGCCCCAGCGCAGCAAGCCCGCCGGCGCGCCGAAGACCGGCCACGTGGTGAAGCTGGCGGTACGCACCAAGCAGCTCGAGATGGACACGGTGTTCGAGCACATCTCTTCCAGTATCTCCAAGGTCGAGGCCCAGCTGGAAGCCGAGAAAGCCGCCCGCAAGGCCGGCTATCCCATCATCGGCTACGTGATCGAGACCACCCGGCTGTAATCCTCCCGCGGCTGGGATAGGCTCAGGGCATCGCCCTGCCTGGAGCCCGCAGTGAAGATCACCCAGCTCAACATCTACCCGGTCAAGTCGCTGGGCGGCATCGCCCTGGACACGGCCGAGCTGACCGCCGAAGGCCTCGCCTGGGATCGCCGCTGGATGGTGGTGGACGACGTGGGGCGCTTCGTGACCCAGCGTCAGCTGCCGGCCATGGCGAGTATTCGCGTGCGCCTCGAGGCCGATGCCCTGGTGCTCGAACACCCCGCGGCGGCGCCGCTTCGCGTGCCGCTGGCGGCGGAGTCGCTTCCCCGCCTGCCGGTGTACGTGTGGGAGGACTGCTGCGAGGCCCTGGACGAGGGCGCCGAGGCGCGCGACTGGCTGGGCGCGGTGCTGGGCGACTGGCGTGGCAGCGGCCTGCGCCTGGTGCGCTTCGCCCCCGAGCATCGCCGCGCCGTCGAGCCCCATTACCTGGCGCCCGGCGAGCGGGCCCATACCGGCTTCGCCGACGGCTATCCGCTGCTGGTGGTGAGCGAGGGCTCGCTTGCCGAGGTGAACCGGCGGCTGGCCGCTAAGGCGCTCGACCCGGTGCCCATGAGCCGCTTCCGGCCGAGCCTGGTGGTCGATGAGGCCGCTCCCTTCGCCGAGGATGGCTGGGACACCCTGGTCGCTGCCGACGGCGCCTGGCGCCTGGGGCTGCGCAAGCCGTGTCAGCGCTGCAAGATCACCACCGTGGACCAGCACAGCGG
This sequence comes from Halomonas sp. PBN3, assembly GCF_000475415.1. Taxonomy (NCBI): domain Bacteria; kingdom Pseudomonadati; phylum Pseudomonadota; class Gammaproteobacteria; order Oceanospirillales; family Halomonadaceae; genus Halomonas; species Halomonas sp. PBN3. The sequence continues at coordinate 4,075 of NZ_AXCA01000101.1, forward strand.
CGAGATCGCCGTGCCCGACGAGCCGCTGCGCACCCTGGTGGAGATGAACACCCGCCTGGCGCCCGGCGGCTACTTCGGCCAGAACGCCATCGTCCTCGAGGGTGAGGGGGCCAGCCTCTCGGTGGGTGATGAGCTGATGACCAGGGGGCGCGCCTAGCTGCAGCGTCGCAGGATTATTTGGAAAAAAATTCCATTTATTTTCTCGAGCGTTATCATGGCGGATCAAGTCCCGACACCCAGGAGCCCCGCATGAGCTTTCACGTCTATCTTTCCGGCGAGATCCATACCGACTGGCGCGACGAGATCCGCCGCGGCGCCGAGGCCGCCGGCCTCGATGTGGTGTTCACCGCCCCGGTGACCGACCACGACGCCAGCGACGCCGCCGGTGACCACCTCGGCGAGACCCCAAGCCAGTTCTGGCGCGATCACCAATCCTCCAAGGTCAACGCCATCCGCACCCGCACCCTGATCGAGCAGAGCGACATGGTGGTGGTGCGCTTCGGCGACAAGTACAAGCAGTGGAACGCCGCCTTCGATGCCGGCTACTGCGCCGCCCTTGGCAAGCCCTACGTCACCCTGCACGGCGAGGAGATCGTCCACCCCCTCAAGGAGGTCGACGCCGAGGCCCAGGCCTGGTGCACCACCACCGACCAGGTGGTCGAGATCCTGCGCTACGTGCTCAAGGCCTGAGGCCGGTCGGCTACACTGGGGGCGTCACCCACCACAGGAGGACGCCCATGAGCCTGGCCCTCAAACGCGCCTTCCAGGCGCCTGCTGCCGAGGATGGCCACCGTGTGCTGGTCGACCGGCTGTGGCCGCGTGGCGTGGCCAAGGCCGACGCCCGCATCGATGACTGGCCCAAGGAGGTCGCCCCCGGCGATGCCCTGCGCCAGGCCTTCCACGCCGGCGAGCTCGACTGGGGCGAGTTTCGGCGCCGCTACCTGGCCGAACTCAAGGCGCATCGCGAGACCCTGCGCCCGCTGGCCAAGCGCGCCGCCCGGGAGCGCGTGACCCTGGTGTTCGCCGCCAAGGACGAGCAGCACAACAACGCCGTGGTGCTTGCCCAGTACCTGGCCATGCTCGAGCCGCGGCTGCGCGCCGAGTCGCCGTGATCGGTGCAAGGCGGTCATTTCCGCAGCAGCTGCTAACTTCAAGGGTGAGGCGGCGTCCCGGCCGCCGCTGCGCGAGGTGGCCGCCATGCTGTTCATCACCAACCGTTTCCCTACCCAGAGCATCCGCACCCGGGTCAATCGCAACTTCACCTTCGACCTCAACAACAACGCCGCCGGCAACTCGGTCTACTACTGCGAGCGCCAGGGCCTGGACGATTACCTCGAGATCGGCAGCACCGCCTTCCTGCAGCGGCTGAAGCAGGCCAACGTGCGCCAGGTGCTGATCTACCTGCACGGCTTCTCCAACCTGCCCGAGGATGTCTTCGCCGCCGTGGCTGAGTTCCAGGGGCTGTGCGACGCCGTCCGGCCCGGCGAGGTGCTGGCGGTGCCGCTGGTGTGGCCCTGCGACAACGACTTGGGCGTTGTCAAGGACTACTGGGACGACCAGGAGTCCGCCGACATGAGCGCCTTCTCCTTCGCCCGGGTGCTGCAGCGCTTCCTCGACTGGCGCGAGGGCGAGCAGTTCGAGCAGGATCCCACCCCCTGCCTCAAGCGCATCAACGTGCTGGCCCACTCCATGGGCAACCGGGTGCTGCGCGAGACCCTGCGTGTGTGGCGCAAGTACTCGCTGCCCGGCGGGGTGCCGCTGCTGTTCCGCAACACCTTCCTGGTCGCCGCGGACATCGTCAACGAGTCGCTGGAGGAGGGACACAGCGGCGAGCTGATCACCCATGCCTCGCGCAACGTCACCGTCTACTTCGCCTCCGATGACCTGGCGCTGCGGGCCAGCAAGGCCTCCAACCTGAAGAACCGCATCGCCTCCCGGCGCCTGGGCCACTCCGGTCCGGAGGACATGAGCCGGGTGGGGCGCAACGTCTTCGCGGTGGACTGCGACGACGTCAACACCCGCTACGACTTCCCCAAGGGGCACTCCTACTTCCGCTCCGGCACCACCTTCGGCGAGCCCGGCGTGGTGTTCCGCCACCTCTTCACCGCCCTGGAGAGCGGCCGCGTCTTCCCCGAGGACGAGACCCGGCGCATGACCATCCTCAGGGAGTGAGGCCTGTTACGAACAACGCCGCCCCGGGCGAGGGCCCGGGGCGGCGTTCCTGGCGGGGCACCCTGTGCCGGGTGCCGCGACTCACAGCGTCATGAAGGGCGCGGCCTCGCCGTTTCGGAACTGGTAGACGTTCCAGGCCTCCTGCTTGGGTCCCGGCATGCCGGGGGTGCCGATGGGCATGCCGGCCAGGCCGATGCCATCGGTGTCGGGACGCTCCTCGAAGAGCTTCTCCAGCGCCGCGAAGGGGACATGCCCCTCGATGACATACTCGCCCATCTCGATGGTGTGGCAGGCCCCCAGCCCGTAGGGCAGGCCGGCGTCCTGCTTGACCTGGCCGACCGGCACGTCGTCGACGATGGTGACCTCGACGCCCCACTCCTCGAGGTGGCGGGCGTACTCGTCGCAGCAGCCGCACTGGGGGTTCTTGTAGAGGGTCGCCTCGTCGGGCAGGGCGGCGTGGGCGCTGCCAGCGCCGAGCAGCAGCGCGGCAGAGGTGAGCAGGGTAGGGGCGAGACGGGTCATGGCATGGCTCCTGGTAGGGCGAAAGGTTGACGTTTTGTACTGACCTGAGGCTCTCGGCGTCATCGATGGTTCATTCTGCCCCGGACCCGTCGCGGTCCGACATGACCCAGGGCAAGTGTCGCGGGCGCGGGGATGGCGCCCGCCCGGTTCACTGTGCGTCGTCGGTGCTGCCGGTCCCCCAGCGCAGCCGCTCGCGCTGCTCGGGGTCGAGCTGCTGGATCATGCCGGGTCCCATGATGCCCGGGCCATAGCCCATCATGCCAGGGCCCATGCCGCCCTGAGCCGAGGCCGCGCCGCTGGCGGCGAGGCCCAGGCCGGCGGCCAGTGCGATGGCGAGAATCCGCTTGTGCTTGCCCATGGTCGTTACCCTCCTGTTGCCGTCGAGAGAGCGTCTGCCTTCCAGGGAGAGGAAGGCGAGGCGGGTGTACCGCATGAGTTTACAACCTGTGGGTTACCCCATGGTCAAGCGGTGGTCCGCTGCGCCGACTTGACCCTTGGGTAACACAAGGGTTCTAGGCTCTAGGGCAGCATCAAGATCCCCCGCTCGCCCCGCTGCGGGGCCTTCCCGCCCCGCCTCCCGCGGCTTGAGCGGCGACCACAGGAGGAGGATATCCATGAGCAGCATCGCCAAGTCACCCGCCGCCGCGCATGAGGTGGCCCGTGTCTATCGCATGAAGACGAGCGATCACCTCTGCCCGTTCGGCCTCAAGACCCTGGACCTGCTGAGGCGCAAGGGGTACGCGGTGGAGGACCATCCCCTGACCTCCCGGGACGCGATCGAGGCGTTCAAGGAGGAGGCCGGGGTGGAGACCACGCCTCAGGTCTATCTCGGCGATGAGCGGGTGGGGGGCTACGAGGAGGTCCGCGCCCACCTGGGCCTGAGCGTGCCCGGCGAGCAGGAGACCTCCTACCGGCCGGTCATCGCCATCTTCGCGACCGCGCTGCTGATCGGCCTGGCGGTCAGCTGGGCGGCCAGCGGCAGCGTGCTCACGGCGCGCATGCCGGAGTATGCGATCGCCTCCGCCATGGTGCTGCTCGGTCTGCAGAAACTGCAGGACGTCGAGAGCTTCAGCACCATGTTCCTGAACTATGACCTGCTCGCCCAGCGCTACGTGCCCTACGGCTACCTCTACCCCTTCGCCGAGACCCTGGCCGGTGTGCTGATGCTGGCGGGTGCCCTGACCTGGCTCGCTGCCCCCCTGGCCCTGTTCATCGGCACGGTGGGTGCGGTCTCGGTCTTCAAGGCCGTCTATGTCGACAAGCGCGAGCTGAAGTGCGCCTGCGTCGGCGGCAACAGCAATGTCCCCCTGGGGTTCGTGTCGCTGACCGAGAACCTGGTGATGGTCGGCATGGGCCTGTGGATGCCGTTGAAGGCGCTGGTGGCCTGAAGGCGGGCCGCCGCAACTGTCGGCCAGGACGTCGTGGCCGGCTGTCCGGGGTGCGGTTCAGTCGCCCGCGCTGGGGGAGGCGGGCAGCGCCTCCACCAGTCCCAGGGCCACGCAGAGCCGCACCAGCTCGGCCAGGTTGGCGGCGCCCAGCGCCTTCATGGCGCGCAGCCGGTAGACCTCCACCGTCTTGGGGCTGATGTCGAGGCGCTCGGCGACCTCGCGGCTGGTCAGCCCACCGGCGACGTGCACCAGGATCTCCCGCTCCTTGGGGCGCAGCGCGGCGTAGCGCCGGCGCAGGGTGGAAAGCCTCTCCGCTTCCTGCCGGGCCCGCTGGTGGGCCAGCAGCGCCTGCTGCACGGTGTCGATCAGCTGCTGGTGGTTGAAGGGCTTCTCGATGAAGTCGCGGGCGCCCGCCTTGAGGGCGGCGACGGCCATGGGCACGTCGCCATGGCCGGTCATGATGATCACCGGCGGGGCCTGCTCGCGCTCGGCCAGGCGCTGCTGCACCTGCAGCCCCGAGAGGCCCGGCATGCGCACGTCCAGCAGCACCGTGTCGAAGCCCTGCGGGTCGGCGGCGAGGAAGGCCTCGCCGTCGGCGAAGGCGCGGCTCGCGATGCCCACCGACTCCAGCAGCCAGGCGAGCGACTCGCGCAGGGCGTCGTCGTCGTCGACGATGGCGATACAGGGCGTGGGCGTCTCGGTCATCGGCGCGTGGCGGGCTCGGTGGGGGAGGATTCGGCCAGCAGTGTAGCGGCAAAGGTGGCGCCGCCGGAACCGTCCGCGGGGAGCAGGCGCAGCGAACCGCCCATCGCCTCCATCAGCGACTGGCTGATGGCGAGCCCCATGCCGAGCCCCTCGGGGCGGCTCGAATGGAAGGGAGCGAAGATCCGCGCGGCCTGTGCGGACGGCACCCCGGGGCCCTGGTCGCTCACCGTCAGCGTCACTTCGCGGCGGCCGGTGCGCCTGGCCGCCAGGGTGACCCGCTCGGCGCCGGGGTGCTCGCGGCTCGCCTCCAGCGCATTGAGCAACAGGTTGACCAGCACCTGCTCCAGCGCCACCGGGTCGGCGATCACCCGCGGCAGCCCGGCCGGCAGGGCCAGCTCGACCTCGACCCGGGCCTGCTGGAACTGCCACTCGCAGAGGCGGCAGGCGGCGTCGGCGACCTCGTCGAGGTCCAGCGGGCGCGTTCGCACCTGCCCCTTGCGCACGAAGGTGCGGATATGGCGCAGCCGCTCGGCGAGGCGCGCCACCTGCTCGCGGATGCGCTCGAGCGGCAGGCGCAGCGCCTCGGCGGGCGGCGCCGGGTCGGCGTCGAGCTTGAGCAGGGCGCCGCTGGCGTAGTTGGCGATGGCGCCCAGCGGCTGGTTGAGCTCGTGGGCGATGTTGGAGGCGAGCTCGCCGGTGGTGGCCAGGCGGTTGGCGTGGGCGATCTGGTCCTGGTGGCGGCGCGCCTGGGCCTCGGCCGCCTTGCGCAGGCGGATGTCGCGGTTGAGCAGCGAGACATGCCCGGGCTCGGCGCCGGGGCCGGAGTGCGCCATCACCACGCTGAGCACCGGGACCGGCCCGTCGGAGCCGCGCATCTCCAGCTCGCCGCTCCAGGAGCCGTAGCGGGCTACCGCGGGCAGCACGATGTCGCGCAGGTCGGCGAGCGATGCCTCGGTGTAGGCGTCGGCCAGCTGCCGCGTGGCGCCCTCGCGCGGGGTGTGCAGCAGGCGCCGGGCGGCCTCGTTGACGTAGAAGAGGCGCTCCTCGGCGTCCATGAACAGCACCGGGTCGGTGGTGGACTCCACCACCCGCGCCAGCCGCTCGCGGTTGGCCTCGGCGCGGATGCGCCGACCCACATCGCGGGATACGCAGAGGATGTCGAGCAGCTCGCCGCTTACCGGGTCGCGCCGGGTGCGGCTGGTGGTCTCGAACCAGACGTAGTGGCCGTCCCGGGCACGGAAGCGGTAGGTCTGCTGGTAGAAGCCGTCGTGGTAGTAGACCCGCGGCGACTTGTTGAGCAGGTCGGCCAGGTCCGCGGGGTGGAAGAGGTCATAGGCGGAGACCCCGATCAGCTCCTCCGGCTCGTAGCCGAGCAGGTCCCGGGCGGCGCCGGAGGCATAGAGGAAGGTGCCATCCCGGGCGTGGCGCGAGATCAGGTCGGTGCTGCTCTCGGCGAGCCAGCGATAGTGGTCGCGCTCGGCCTCGAGCTCGGCGCAGCGCGCCGCCAGGGCGGCCAGCTTCGCGGCCTCATCCTCGCCGGCCATCAGCGCGCCGGGTCCACCAGGCCGCCCAGCGAGGCGTTGCGCCGGAACCAGCCGGCGATGCTGGCGCGGGGCAGGCGGGTGGGGAGCACCTCATGGGGTACCGTCTCGGAGAGGAAGCAGGCGAAGTTGCCGGCCGCCGGCCGGACTCGAGCCACCTCGCGCTCGGGGTCGTCGGGGGCGAAGATCAGCATCTCGCCGCCGCCATCCTCGGGCCAGTCGGGGTTGAGGTAGCCCACCGTGGAGATCACCCGGTTGGCGCGGCCACGGAAGCTGTCGAGATGCTTGCGATAGAAGGCCCCGGGCGGATAGTGGGCGAAGTGCGCCTCGTACTCGAAGAGCCCCAGGAACAGTGCCTGGTTGAGCGCATGCTGCAGCTCGCCCATGGCGGCCAGGTAGCGCCGCTGGGCCTGACTCTCGCGGTCGAGCCAGTGGATGGCGTCACCGCGGATGTCGCGGCGCAGGGCGTGCTCGCTGCCGCGGCCGATACCGGCCGCGGCCAGGGCATCGCGCTCGGCGCGGTCGCAGAGCTCGGCATGCAGGGCGGCGCAGACTCCGGCATCGAGTACCCCTTCGCCCAGGTACCAGCCCTGTTCCACCAGGGCGTCGATCAGGTGGGGCAGGGTCGCGGGGGACAGCACGGGAGGGGCATTCGGCGTGGCAATCTGCATTCGGCGTCGGATCCGCGGCTCAGGTGGTGGCGTGCTGCTGGATGCGCAGCAGGCGATCGGGAAAATAGCACAGCGGCCCCGGAGGTTCGCGATGCAGGTCGATCGGCTGGCCGAAGCCCTCGGCCAGCAGTTCCACCAGCATCATCGCCGAGAGCCCCCAGATCACCTGGCCGTCGACGTGGTAGTTGGGCACATACCAGGGGCGGCCGTCCACCGGGATGACGTCGGTATGGTGGCGGCGATCCTCCAGGAAGAGCGCCAGCGGTACCTCGAAGATCAGGTCGAGCTCGGTGGGGTCGGGCACAAGCGGCAGGTCCGGCGGGATCAGCCCCACCCAGGGGGTGACGCGCAGGCCATGCAGGGAGGCGACCTCGGAGAGCCGCCCCAGCAGCTCCACACGTTGGGGCGGCAGGGCGATCTCCTCATGGGATTCACGCAGGGCGGTGGCCAGCAGGTCGGGGTCCTGGGGCTCACGCTTGCCGCCGGGAAAGGCCACCTGGCCGCTGTGGGTGTTGAGATGGCCGGCGCGTCGGGTGAACAGCAGGGTCGGTTCGGGACGGTCGACGATGGGAATCAGCACCGCCGCCTCGGGCAGGCGCAGCCCCAGGCGGCGCGGGCGGTGCGCTTGCAGGCGTTCGCGAAGTTTCTCTAACATGGGGTGTCCGTCGGGTTTGCTTACTTCTACCCGGCCCCCTTCCGCGGCGTCAAGCCCGCCAGCCTGCCAGGGAGCCCCATGAACTTCTGCAGCCACTGCGGCCATACCGTGCGCTTCGCGATTCCCCAGGGCGACGACCGTCCCCGCTACCTGTGCGACGCCTGCGGCACCATCCACTACCAGAACCCGCGCATCGTCGCCGGCACCCTGCCGGTAAGCGGCAGCCGGGTGCTGCTGTGCCGCCGGGCGATCCCGCCGCGCCATGGCTACTGGACCCTGCCGGCGGGCTTCATGGAGAACGCCGAGACCACCGTCGAAGCGGCCGCCCGGGAGACGCTCGAGGAGGCCTGCGCCGAGGTGCGGGTGCATGGGCTCTACACCCTGATCAACCTGCCGCATATCAACCAGGTCTACATGATGTTCCTGGCCGACCTGGAGGGGGGCTTCGATGCCGGGCCCGAGAGCCTCGAGGTGGCGCTGTTCGAGGAGCACGAGATCCCCTGGGACGCGCTCGCCTTCCCCACCATCGAGCGCACCCTGCGCCACTTCTACCGCGACCGCCAGGCGGGCCGCTACCCGCTGCATATCAGCGACATCACCGCCGAGGACCGCGAGCGCTACTTCGGTTCCGCCTGACAGGGCATCTTCCTGACGGCGGGCCGCCCTCAGTCGAGGCTCTCGAGCCGCCACAGGTCGAAGGCGGGCTCCTCGTAGGGGTGGGCGAGGCGCAGCGCCGCCACCGCCTGGCGGATCAGTGCGTCCTCGCACACCAGCTCCACCTTGAGCTCCTCCACCCGTTCGAGGTTGCCCACCCGGCCGATATGCGGGTCGGCCCCCTCCAGGGGCCGAAATTGCCCGGTGCCCCGGGTCTGGAAGCAGCACGCCTCGTAGTCGCCAATGCGCCCGGCGCCGGTGGCGAACACCGCCTCCTTGACCGCCTCGGCGTCCTCCACGGGGACGAAGAAGGCCAGCTTGTACATGGTCGCTCTCCCTTGATGCCTGCCATTCGCCTCCCTTGTGCCATACCCCGGGCCGTCTCGTCAGCCTCTCGCCTGGCGTCGAAAAAAAATTCTGCGACAGGGGTGAACTTCTTGTTCAATACATGTACAAATAAGTTGACCTGTACAGCTATGCGGCCGTCGCCGCCGGGTCGTTCCCCTGACCACACCAGGCCCTCTACCGGGGCCACCGTGAACGAGGTGAGACCATGATCCACAAGAAGATGAAGACCGTTGGCTGGATGACCGCCGCTGCCGCAGGCGTGCTGCTTTCCGCCGCCGCCCAGGCCGACCATCACGGAATGAAGAAGGATATCGTCGATACCGCCGTGGAAGCCGGCCAGTTCGAGACCCTGGTGGCCGCGGTGCAGGCCGCCGGCCTGGTCGAGACCCTCAAGGGCGAGGGGCCCTTCACCGTCTTCGCCCCCACCGACGAGGCCTTTGCCGCCCTGCCCGAGGGCACGGTGGAGTCGCTGCTGGAGGAGGAGAATCGCGACCAGCTCCAGTCGATCCTCACCTACCACGTGGTGGCCGGCAAGATCATGGCCGAGGACGCCATGGCCGCCGACAGCGCCACCACCGTCCAGGGCCAGGACCTGACCATCACCACCATGGATGGCAGCGTGATGATCGACGACGCCACCGTCATCCAAGCCGATATCGAGACCAGCAACGGTGTCATCCACGTGATCGACAGCGTGCTGATGCCTGAGTGAGTCCCAGCGGGAGACCGCTGATCTGCTAGTCCATGCTCTGTCCCTGCTTGCCGCCCCGCCCCGGGCGGCTTTTTTTGGTCTTGCGCCGGCTATCTCGACCCGGCAAAGATGATGTCGGCCGTTGACTGGCTGGTTAGATCGCTTATGATGTTTCGTTAAATACATTCTTGTTTGTATGTAAATAGAGGGGGAGGGAGGCCATGCCGCAGTTCCATGCCACACCATGGCGTACCATCGCCGCGGCGAGCCTGCTCTTCGCCATCATGCCGCCTGTGCACGCGCAGCAACCGGCATCGGGGTTGCTGACGATTAAATCCGAGAACGACAGCTATTCCGTCTTCAGCGATTCGGATGGGCACTATACCAACGGGGTCGAAGCCATCTGGTCATTCGAACCCGAGGCGCAGCACTGGCTTCACCGGGTCGCCGCCATCCTACCGGGCTGGCGTGACAGCGGGCTGGATGGCGGGGCGTATCGTCTGACACACCAGATGTATACCCCCGAGGAGATCCGAATCCCCCGCCTGGTCGAGGACGACCGCCCCTATGCGGGCCTGTTGCTGGGCGGTATCTCGCTCTTCGATAACGTGCCACATGCTGGCTGGCGGGAAGCGCGAAGCCTCAACCTAGATGTTGGCCTGGTGGGGCCGGCCTCGGGGGCCGAGTTGCTCCAACGCGAGTTCCACGAGGTCATCGCCGCGGACAAGCCGCGTGGCTGGGATCATCAGCTGAATAACGAGCCGGTGGTCAACCTGGCCTACAAGCACACCTGGATCGATCGCGCTTCAGTGGCGGGGCTCGACCTGGAGTACGGTCCCCGGCTGGGCTTCGCGTTGGGGAACCTCTACACCTACGCCGCCTCGGGCCTCGGGTTGCGTCTCGGCTCCAACCTCGATGCCAGCTTCGGCATCCCGGCCATCGCCCCGGCCCAGGGCGGCTGGTCATACTTTCGACCCGACCAGGACTTCAACTGGAGTGCCTTCGCCTCTCTGGAGGGGCGCTACATGGCCCACAACCTGCTGCTCGACGGCAATACCTTCGAGGATAGCCACTCGGTGGATCGCGAGGAGTGGGTGGGGGATGCCTTGATTGGCGTGGCGCTGTCCTGGGATCGCTGGCAGCTTTCCCTGGCTCACGCCTGGCGCACCAAGGAATTTGCCTCCCAGAATGCCCACCACGCCTTCGGGTCGCTCACCCTGTCGCGCTGGTTCTGAACGGTCGCCATCGATAAGTCCGAAGCGGCGGTGTTGGCGTAAGCCCCTCACTGCAGCGAGCGACGCGGCCGCGACAGGGCGATCATCAGGAAGACGCCGCCCCTTGACGCCCATCGCCACGACGGCAAGCCTGGGGCTCCTGGCCATGACGGGAGGAGACAGATGGAGTCGAGTCTGCAGAGCTGCCTGGCCGCAGCCGGGCTGACGCCGAGAGGTGAGCTCGAGCCGCTCTCGGGTGGCGATATCGCCGCGGTCTATCGCCTGGCCACCGACCATGGCGAGGTGGTGGTCAAGCGTGACGCCGCCGAGCGCCTGGCGGGTGAGGCCGATGGGCTGCGTGCCCTGGCGGCGGCAGGCTCGGGGCTGGTGGTGCCCGAGGTGCTGGCCGAAGGCGATGGCTGGCTGGTGATGGAGGCGCTTGAGGTGGCACCCGGTCGCCGTGATCCGGTGGCCCTGGGCGAGGGATTGCGACGGTTGCATGAGGCTACCGAAGAGCCCCATGGCTGGCCTTGTGACAACGCCTGCGGGCGGACTCCCCAGCCCAATGCGCCGCTATCCGATGGCCGTGCCTTCCAGCGCGAGCGTCGGCTGCTGCCGCTGGCCGAGGCGTGCCATGCGAAAGGTCTACTCGATCATCGATTGCGCGCCCGGGTGGAGGCCATCGCCCACGGTCTGGAGGCATGGCTGCCTGATGCCCCGGCGAGCCTGGTGCATGGTGACCTGTGGTCAGGCAACGTACTCTTCACTCCGTCGGGACCCGCGCTGATCGACCCGGCGGTCTATCGCCACTACCCGGAGGTGGACCTGGCGATGCTGACCCTGTTCGGTGCACCGGGCGAGGCCTTCCTCGAGGCCTACTGGGATGGCGAGCCACCAGTGGAGTGGCCGCGCTGCGAGACGCTGTTCCAGCTCTACCCGCTGCTCAACCACCTGCTGCTGTTCGGCGGCGGCTATCGTGGAGCCGTGGAACGTGCGGTAGCGCGGCTGGAGGCCGGCATATCGTGAATGTTACTGCAGCGAGCGACGCAGGCGTGACAGGGCAATCACGAAGAAGCCGGCACCGATGGCGGCCAGGGCCAGCAGTTGGGGCCAGATAACCGCGACCCCGGCGCCGCGGAACAGCACCGCCTGGGCCAGTTGGATGAAGTGGGTGGTGGGGGCAGCGAGCATGATCTGCTGCACCAGCTCGGGCATGCTCTCGCGGGGTGTCATGCCACCGGAGAGGATCTGCAATGGGATCAGCACCAGGATGATCAGCAGGCCCAGCTGAGGCATCGAACGGGCCAGGGTGCCGAACAGGATGCCCATGGAGGTGGTGGCGAAAAGGTGCAGAGCGGCGCCGAGCAGGAACAGTTCCACCGAGCCTCGCACCGGCACCTCCAGCCAGCCCTGGACTACCAGGCGCAGGGCCAGCGCCGAGGCGACCAGCACTACAGCGGCCATGGACCATACCTTGGCCAGCATAATCTCCAGTGGCGTGACCGGCATTACCAGCAGGTGCTCGATGGTGCCGTGTTCTCGTTCGCGGATCAGCGCAGCCCCGGTGAGGATGATCGACAGCATGGTGATCTGGTCGATCACCGAGTTGATCGCACCGAACCAGGCACGATCCAGGTTGGGGTTGTAGGCGGTGCGTATCACCGCCTCCACCGGCATGACCGGTTCGGCGCGGTGGCGGGCCAGGAACTCGGCCACCTCGGCGTTCATGATCTGCTGTATATGGCCGGCGCCGGTAAAGGCCTGGGAGACCTGGGTGGCGTCGACGTTGAGCTGGATTTCGGCACCGCGCCCACCTAGCAGGTCGCGCTGGAAGTCGGGGGGAATGTCCAGGGTGAAGGTAAAGCGACCACTATCCATGCCAGTGTCCATCTGTTCCCGGGTAATTGATTCGGGGGGTAGGAAGTAGGGCATTTGCAGGGCGTCGATCAGCCGCCAGGAGAGGGCCGAGGCGTCTTCGTTCACCACCCCGACGGTGGCGCGATTCGGCGACTCGGGGACGGCCGTGGCGCTGGTATGGATATCCAGGCTGAAGGCATAGAGGATCAGCAGTACCATCGCCGGGTCCCCGGCCAGGCTGCGCAGCTCCTTGATCCCCAGCTGCAGGATATTGCCCAGTGATGGCATTTTATTTCTCCTGGTCGCGTAGGCCGGCCACGCTGGCCAGCGTCAGTAGCGGAATCGCCACCAGCAGCGGCACGAAGTAGGGCCACAGCTCGGTGAAGCCCAGGGCCTTGGAGAATACTCCCCGCGTGATGATCAGGAAGTGCGTGGTGGGGTAGGCCTGGCCGACCAGGGCACTGATGCCCTCCATGGCCGAGACCGGGTGGAGCATCCCCGAGAATTGCACCGCTGGGATCAGGGTGAGAACCGCGGTGCCGAAGATGGCAGCTATCTGGCTGCGCAGCAGCGATGAGATCAGCAACCCCAGGCCGGTGGCACACAGCAGATAGAGCAGGGCGGCCAGGCCAAGGGTTGCCAGGCTGCCGCTGATGGGGACCTTGAAGACCCATACCGAAAGTGCCACCAGGGTGACGAAGTTGACCATGCCCATGGCCACGTAGGGCAGCTGTTTGCCGAGCAGGAACTCGGTACGGGTGACCGGCGTGACATAGAAGTTGGTGATCGACCCCATCTCCTTCTCGCGCACCACGCCGAGCGCGGTGAGCATGGCCGGAATCATCATCAGCAGTAGCGGAATCACCGCCGGCACCATGGCGGGCAGACTCTCCACGTCGGGGTTGTAGCGGTAGCGAAGGGCGATCTCCACGCCCGGGACTGCCACGGGAGCCCCCGACTCGCGAGCCAGGGTCTGCAGGTAGTTAGTGTGCAGGCCCAGGGCGTAGCCCTTGATGGTATCGGCTCGGGTGGGCATGGCCCCGTCGATCCAGAAGGCAATCTCGGGAGTCGCGCCGCGCTTGAGGTCTCGGCCGAAGCCGGGCGGGATCTCCACCGCCAGGCTGATATCGCCGCTGCGCATCCGAGACTCCATCTCGGCCTGGTTGGTCAGTGCCGGGCGCTCGGTGAAGTAGCGCGAACCGGACAGGTTGAGGACATAGGCCTGGCTGGTGGTGGTCTGGTCGTGGTCTAGGACCGCATAGTCGAGGTTCTCGACATCCAGGCTGATGCCGTAGCCGATGATGAACATCAGCAGCACGGTGCCAAACAGGGCCAGGATGCCGCGCAGCGGGTCGCGGCGCAGCTCCATGCTCTCCCGCCGGGCGTAGCTCATCAGGCGTTTGAGACTGAAGACCGGCGGGTCACGATGGGAGCCCGACGTCTCGGTTGCCTGGGGCGTGGCCTGCAGGTCGGCGGGGGGCTCATCGGAGGCCTCCTCCAGCCAGGCGATAAAGGCCTCCTCGAGGGTGTCGGTACCGCGCTCCTTGCGCAGCGCCTCGGGAGTGTCACAGGCCAGTACACGCCCCGCGTGCATCAGCGAGATTCGATCGCAGCGCTGGGCCTCGTTCATGAAGTGGGTGGAGATGAAGATGGTCACGCCCTCTTCCCGCGAGAGCCTGACCAGCTCGCGCCAGAAGGCATCCCGGGCCACCGGGTCGACCCCGGAGGTGGGCTCGTCGAGGATCAGGATCTCGGGGCGGTGCAGTATAGCCACGGCCAGAGAGAGCCGCTGGCGAATGCCCAGCGGCAGCCCACCCGACAGGCTGTCGGCAACCGCTGTCAATGCGAAGCGCTCGAGCATCTCCTCGATACGCGCCTCGTGTTCAGCCTGGGGCAGGTGGAAGAGCCGCGCATGTAGGGCGAGGTTCTGGCGCACACTGAGCTCGCCATACAGGGAAAATGCCTGGGACATGTAGCCCACCCGGCGTCGGGTCGCCAGATCCCGGGGATCGACCCGCTGGCCGAACAGCTCGGCCTCGCCTTCGCTTGCCGGCAGCAGGCCGGTGAGCATCTTCATGGTGGTGCTCTTGCCGCAGCCGTTGGAGCCCAGGAAACCAAAGATCTCACCACGCTCGATGCGGAAGTCCACGCTGTCAACGGCGGTGAAGTGGCCGAAGCGCTTGGTCAGCCCGCGGGCCGCGATGGCGATGCTGTCACAGGCGGTGCGTTGCGGGATGCTGATGGGGTGATGCTGGCGGCGCCTCGCCTCGGGCAGCAAGCCGATGAAGGCGTTCTCCAGATCGTGCGTCCCGGTGCGTTCCAGTAATTCTGCAGGCGACCCGCTGGCCAGGGGCCGGCCGGCATCCATGGCGACCAGGTGATCGAAGTGCTGGGCCTCATCCATATAGGCGGTGGCAACGATCACGCTCATTTCCGGGCGCGCTCTGCGGATGCTTGCGATCAGCGCCCAGAACTGACTGCGTGATAGCGGGTCGACGCCGGTGGTGGGTTCGTCGAGGATCAGCAGGTCTGGGTCGTGGATCAGCGCACAGCACAGCCCCAGCTTCTGTTTCATGCCGCCGGAGAGCTTGGCCGCCGGTCGCTCAGTAAAGGAAGCCAGCCCCGTGGCGCGGGTCAGTGTCGCGATACGCCGATCCCGTTCGGCGCCATCCTGACCGAACAGCCTGCCGAAGAACTCGAGATTTTCGCGTACCGATAGGGTGGGGTAGAGGTTCCGACCCAGTCCCTGGGGCATATAGGCGATGCGCGGGCAAGTCAGGCGCCGGTGGTGGCCATCGCGCATGTCACCGCCGAGTACCACGATTCGACCCTGCTGCAGGCGTCGAGCCCCGGCGAGCAGCGCCAGCAGGCTGGACTTGCCCACCCCGTCGGGGCCGATCAGGCCGACCATCTGGCCGGCCGGAAGGTCCAGGCTGATATTGTCCAGGGCGAGGATTTCGCCGTAGCGCTGGGTTACCCCCGCGATGCTGGCGACCTGAGCTGCCTGCTGCGGACTCATGGCGTGACTCGGATCTCGAGGGTGTCGGGCCAGTTGGCTGCGTCGTCGAGCTTCAGGTAGGCCAGGCCCGGCAGCCCGGTCTTGACCTGTTCGATATGACGGCGCAACAGTTCGGGATCGATCCTGGCGCGCACGCGGAACATCAGCTTCTCTCGCTCGCTCTCGGTCTCCACGCTCTTGGGGGTGAACTGGGCGACGCTGGCCACGTAGCTGACACGCGCGGGGATCACGTATTCCGGCGCGGCGTCCAGCACCAGGCGGGCCTCGTCGCCGATGGCCACCCGGCCCGCCTCTCGGGTAGGCAGGAAGAAGGTCATGTAGACATTGGTGAGATCAACCAGGTTGAGCACCTTGCCCCCGGCCCCCAGCACCTCGCCGGGTTCGGTAATGCGGTACTGCACGCGGGCCAGGCGGTCCGCCGTCAGCACGCTGTCATCCAGGTCGGCCTGGATGCGCGTCAGGGTTGCTTCACTGGCCTCGACCTGGGACTGGGCCTCGATGACCTGGGATTCGGTGGCGCGGATGGCGGCACGGGCGGAGAGTACCTGGGCATTGGCCGAGGCCAGGGCCGCCTGCTGGCTCTGCCAGGCGGCCAGGGTGTCATCGAACTGTTGGCGAGAGATGGCATTACGGTCCACCAGGCTGGCGGCGCGCTCGTAGCGTTTGCGCGCCGCCTCGAGCTCGGCCTGGCGTTGGCTGACCACCGCCTGAGCGGCGCTCAGCTCGCTCTCGCGGAGTGCCACCATGGCCCGGGCCGTTTCCAGGGCATTCTCGGCGCGGCGCCTCTGGGCCCGGGCCTGGGCGAGCTCGGCCTCCAGGGTTGCGGTATCCATGCGGGCAACTGCTTGGCCGGGCTCGACGATCTCGCCTTCATCGACCAGTACCTCGGCAAGGCGACCGGGAAGCCGCGTGGCAACATCGATCTCGGTGGCTTCAATTCGGCCATTTCCCGATGTCAGGCCCGGATGCTCGGTTTCCGGCTGCAGCGCCCACCAGGCTACCCCTGCCAGCAAGGCAAGCGCTGCCATGACAAGGACCACCTTCAGCAAGCGCCCGGTAACGCGGTTGCCCATGCCGATTCTCCCCATTCCTGGAACTCCCTTGATGATACACGTTATCCGCCGGAGGTGCCGTGAGCTATATCAAGGAGCTGTGGCATCCTGATGATCTACTGGTCCTCCAGAACCTCTATCGCCCAGCCTGTCAGAACTTCGGCGAGCTCATCGCTTGCCACACCGAAGGCCATCACCGCCGCCTCGGGCGTGGCGTCGCTGGCCTCGGCCATGGTCTCGAAGCGGCGGCTGGCCAGCAGCTTGCGACTGGATTCGTCCATCAGCTGGGCGTCCAGGCGCACCTCGGCCCGGCGAGCATCACCGTCGAGGCGCAGGTGAAAGGCGGCAATATGGCCGCTCAGGACCGCATCGCTGCGTGCGTTGCTGTTATCGTCGATGACGCCGCCCAGGCGGTTCGCATGACGAAAGGTCTCGAGCAGTCGCTCCTGCAGAAGTCGTGGGGCATCGTCCCGCCAGCGCACGCCGGCCCAGGCCTCGTATTCGTCCGGGGCGGGCATCACCAGCAGCTGGTTGCCGCCGTGAGGCGCGCTGGCGGTAAGCGAATCGATGCGCAGGGTAGCGCTTGTGGTCGGGCCCGAGGCATCGATATCGGTACCCCCGGGCAGGGCGAACAGCCGCTGGGGCTCGCGCTCGGGCAGGATCGTGCAGCCGGCCGCAAGCACCAGCAGCAGGGCCAGCAGCGTGGGGGCAAGGTGGCGTGGGCTCATGGGCTGGATTCTCATGGCGTGTGCGTTCAAGGGGTGTACTTTCAAGGATCGTACTTTCAAGGGTCGTATTGGGGCAGCGGGTCGCGGCCCAGCAGGGCGTCGGCGGGGCTCTCCTCGAGGCGCCGCACCAGGCGGTTGAGGGCGCGCAGCGCGGCGTGCAGTTCCCGCATGGCAGGATCGAGCTCGCCGATGCCCTGCAGCCCCTGGGCGATATCCTGTTCGTGGTCGGCGGTCAGGCGGGCCAGCCGGCCGGCACCCTCTTCCAGGGAGGCCATGGCGCGTTCGGCGCGGCTCAGGGTGCGCTGGCCCTCCGCGTCGAGCAATCGGTCGGCACGCTCGCCAAGCCGGGCGTAGGTCGCAAGCGTCGCCTCGGCCTGGATCAGGGTGGCTTCGACGCGCTCGCCGAGGGCCGCCAGGTCGAGCTCGTCGCCGGAGAGGCGGGCGGTGGCCTGCTCCAGGTTGGCCAGGCTCCGCGACAGGTGCGCGACGTTGTCGTCGGAGAGCAGCTCGCTGGCGCCATCGAGCAGGCGATTGAAGCGGATCATCAGCTGTTCGCTGTTGCTGAGCAGCGAGCTCAGCGGCGAGGGGTCTGCCTGGATCAATGGCGGGTCGTCGCGGTCGCCCTCCAGGCGCTCGCTCTCCGGGGTTCCGCCGGAGAGCTGGATGTTCATGCTGCCGGTGATATTGGCCAGGGCCAGGCTGGCACGGGTGTCGGCCTTGATGGGGATGTCGCCGTAGACGCGGATCAGCGCCCGCACCTGGCGAGGATCCTGGGGATCGAGGCGCAGTTCGACCACATTGCCTACCTCGATGCCGCTATAGTTCACGGCGTTGCCCTCCGCCAGTCCGCTGACGGCACGGTTGAAGCCGACCTCATACCAGGCATAGTCACGGTCGACACTGGACTTGCCGAGCCACAGCGCGAACAGCAGCGCGCCACCCAGGGCGAGCACGGTGAACAGGCCGATCAGCACATGGTGAGCGCGAGGCTCCATGGTCAACTCTCCTTGGCGGTGCGAGCGGCGCCTTCGGCCGCGCGGCCCCGTGGGCCGTGAAAGTAGTCGTGAATCCAGGCGTCCTCGGTGGCCGCCACGCTCTCGAGGCGACCGGCCACCAGCACGCGGCCCTGAGCCAGCACCGCCACCCGGTCGCAGGCCGTGTAGAGGGTGTCCAGGTCGTGGGTGACCAGGAACACGCTCAGGCCCAAGGCGTCGCGCAGGGTCAGCAGCAGCTGGTCGAAGGCCGCCGCGCCGATCGGGTCCAGGCCGGCGGTGGGTTCGTCCAGGAACAGCACCTCGGGGTCCAGCGCCAGGGCCCGGGCCAGGGCGGCGCGTTTGATCATGCCTCCGGAGAGCTCGGCGGGGTACTGGATCGCCGCCTTGGCGGGTAGTCCGGCCAGGGCGAGCTTGACCCGGGCCAGGCCCTCGGCATCGGTGCGGGAAAGCCCGATGTGCTCGATCAGCGGCAGGGCAACGTTTTCCTGCAGGGTCAGCGACGTGAACAGTGCCCCGCGCTGGAAGAGCACCCCGAAGCGGCGCTCCACCCGGGAGCGGTCCCGGGGCGAGAGACGCTGCAAGTCCTCGCCGAACACTTCGATGCGTCCGGCGCTGGGGCGGTGCAGCCCGACGATGCTGCGCAGCAGTACCGACTTGCCGGTGCCGGAGCCACCGACCACGCCGAGGACCTCGCCCGGGTAGAGGTCCAGGTCCAGCCCCTGGTGGACGACATGGCGACCGAAGCGGTTCTCCAGGTCGCGTACGCGAATCAGCGGTGGCGGCATCTCACTCACCAGCCCATCTCCATGAAGAACAGCGCCGCCAGCGCATCGAGCAGTATCACCATGAAGATGGACTGCACCACGCTGGAGGTGGTGTGCTCGCCCACCGACTGGGCGCTGCCGCTCACCTTGAAGCCCTCGAGGCAGCCGATCACCGCGACCACGAAGGCGAACAGCGGGGCCTTGCCGATGCCCACCAGGAAGTGCTGCACGGCGATATCCCGCTCGAGGATGGCGACAAACTGCACCGCCGAGATGTCCAGGGCCACCAGGCAGACCAGCGCCCCGCCGAGGATGCCGCTGAGCATGCCCACGAAGGTGAGAATCGGCAGCGTCAGCATCAATGCCAGCACCCGCGGCAGTACCAGCAGCTCCATGGGATCGAGGCCCAGGGTGCGGATGGCGTCGAGCTCCTCGTTGGCCTTCATGGCGCCGAGCTGGGCGGTGAAGGCGCTGGCGGTGCGACCGGCGAGCAGGATGGCGGCCAGCAGTACGCCGAACTCGCGCAGGAAAGCGAAGGCGACCAGGTTGACGGTGTAGATAGTAGCGCCGAAGTCGCGCAGCACCGTGGCGCCGAGGAAGGCCACCACCGCACCCACCAGGAAGGTGAGGAGGGCGACGATGGGCAGGGCATTGAGGCCGGTCTGGTGGACCTGGGCCACCACCGCGGTGGGCCGCCAGCGACGCGGGTGCCAGAGGGTGGCGGCCAGGGTGGCGAGGGTCAGGCCGATGAAGCCGAGCAGCTGGCGTTGCTGCTGCCAGAGGCCGTCGACCCGCTGGCCGGTCTCGGCCAGGAAATCACGCACCGGGCGTGCCGGCCGCAGTGCGGGAGGCGAGTGTCCCACCATGGCCTCACCCAGGGTACGCAGCAGGGCGCGACGGGGCGCAGGAAGCGCGGGAGCCCAGTCATCGATGGCGGCGAGTTGCTCGCTGCCGACCAGCTCCATCAGCAGGGTGGCACCGGCGGTATCCAGGTCAGCGATTTGCGAGAGATCGATGCCCAGCGAGGAGGGCTCGCGTATCTTCGCCAGGCCCTCGACCCGACGCTTCAGCGTGGCGTAGTGGGGGAGAATCCAGTCACCGCTGATGGCCAGGCGGTCGTCCTGCTGGTCGATGTGGCCCGGTTCGGTCATGGTCGAGGGGGAGCTCGCATTCGGCGTGTCACCAGATACTATCACTGCACACGCTTGTATGTAAGTTGGCCACGCCTTGTCGTCTCGCGAAGTCGGGGCGAGTGGGCTTGGATCTAGCAAGTGGTGGTTGCCGACGGGCGTGCAGGGATGGATCATACCGCAACGATCCACCGCCGGACAGGAGCGCTACCATCACGACACATCTCACCCTGGCCCGGGGTCTTGCGTGGCTGGGCCTGCTGGCGCTGCTCGGTGGCTGCTCGCTGCCCTCCCTCGAGGGTCGGCTCGAATCATCGGCGCTGGACGAGGAGCAGAGCCGCGCCACGCGGCTCGGCCAGGCCCTGGCGCCGCGGGTCGCTGAACATCCCGGCCTGAGCGGTATCCATCCCCTGGCCAGTCCCACCGATGCCTTCGCCGCCAGGATGGTCTTGGCCAAGGCGGCGGAGCGCACCCTGGATCTGCAGTACTATATTTGGCGTCCCGATATCACCGGCGTGCTGTTGCTGGAGGCGCTGCATGCGGCCGCCGACCGGGGGGTCAGGGTGCGCCTGCTGCTCGATGACAGCGGCACCGCGGGGATCGATGCGGAGCTGGCGGCGCTGGCCAGCCACCCCAATATCCAGATCCGGCTCTTCAACCCCTTCGTGGTGCGCTCCCCCAAGTGGCTCGGCTTCCTGACCGATTTCTCCCGGGCCAACCGGCGCATGCACAACAAGGCCTTCATCGCCGACAACCAGGTCTCGATCATCGGTGGGCGCAATATCGCCGACGAGTACTTCGCCGCCACCGAGGAGGTGCACTTCTCGGATCTGGATGTGCTGGCCGTCGGCGATGTGGTCGATGAGGTCTCCACGGACTTCGATCGTTACTGGCGCAGTGCCTCGGCCTATCCGGTGGCGCGCATCCTGTCGGGAGCCGACCCCGAAGGACTCGAGCGGCTCGCCAGGGCGGCCGACGAGGAGTCCCGTGATCCCGAGGCGGATCGCTACATGCAGGCCGTAGCGGAGACCGAGCTCGTGCAGAAGCTGGTCGCCGGAGAGCTCGAACTGGAGTGGAGCCCGGTTCACATGCTCAGCGATGATCCCGCCAAGGGGCTTGGGCAGGCGAGTGACGAGGGGCTGCTGTTCCATGAGCTGGAGCGCCTGCTCAGCGATGCCGAGGCCTCTGTGGCGCTGGTTTCCCCCTATTTCGTGCCCGCCGAGGCCGGCACGGCAGCCCTGGTTCGCCAGGCACGCCAGGGCATTCGGGTGCGGGTGCTGACCAATGCCCTGGAGGCCACCGATGTCATCGCCGTGCACGCCGGTTATGCCAAGCGGCGCAAGGCCCTGCTCGAAGCGGGAGTCAGGCTCTACGAGATGCACCGTGGCAGCAACCACCAGGGTGACGGGCTGAGGGCCGGCCCCTTCGGTAGTTCCGGGGCCAGCCTGCATGCCAAGACCTTCGCCGTGGATGGCGAGCGGGCATTCGTGGGGTCGTTCAACTTCGATCCTCGCTCGGCCCACCTGAACACCGAGCTGGGGTTTATCATCGAGAGCCCGGCACTGGCTCGGCAGATCGATGCCTCCTTCGAGACCGGGATCCCCTCCAGCGCCTACGAGGTGCGCCTGGATCGTGAGGGGGATCTCTACTGGATCGAGCGGCGCGGCGAAGAGGTGATTCGCCACGACACGGAACCCAACTCGAGCTGGGGGAGACGGCTGGGTGTCTTGCTGATCTCGTTGCTGCCGATCGAGTGGTTGCTATAGGTCTCGGCGCTGGGGAGTGTGGCACGCAAGGAAGTCGGCAATGGCGGTGACCTGGTCGTCGCGGTCGAGGAAGGGGGCGTGGCCGCAGCCGGCCGCCTCCAGGGTGATCAGTTGCGGCTGTATCTCGGCCATGCGCGCCAGCGTGGTGGCGGCGAGCAGGGGAGAGTGGGCGCCGCGGATCACCATCAGCGGGCACGTCAGGGTGGCCCAGTCGCGCCACAGATCCCTGGGCGTATCGTGGACAAACTGCGCGCTGATCTGCGGGTCGTAGTGAAAGCTCCAGCGCCCGTCGGGCAGGCGCCGTGCGCTCTCCAGTGCCAGGCGCCGCCAGCTGTCATCGTTCTCGATGCCAAATCCCGCATAGTGGTGGCGCAGCTCCGCCTCGAGCTCCCGGAAACTCGTGAATTGGTGGCTGCGCGAGAAGTAGTCGCCGAGTTCGGCCAGCCCATCGGGAGCCATTTCGGGGCCGATATCGTTGAGCACCAGGCGCTCGATGCGCGAGGCGGTGGCGGGTTCGGCGGCCAGGCGCAGCCCCAGCAGGCCACCCATGGAGGTGCCCAGCCAGGCCACGCGCGCGAGGGCAAAGTGGTCGAGCAGGGCGCGGGCGACCTCGGCATAGCGGGCGTAGGTGTAGTCGCGTTCGGGGCGGGGCGACCACGAGGAGAGGCCGCGCCCCGGGGTGTCCGGCGCCAGCACGCGCCACTCGGGCCCGAGGCGATGGGCCAGCTCGGCGAAGTCACCACCATGGCGGGCCAGGCCATGCCAGGCCACCAGGGTACGGCGGGCGCCGGGGTGCCAGATCCTCACCGCCATGTCGAGAGCGTCTACGCGGATCCACTCAAGGTGCTGCATGCTGCGCCTCCGCTGCCGGGGTTGCCACGATATGCCATATTGTTCCTCGATGATAAGGTGGAATCGATCCGCGGACATGCGACAATGTATGTATATCAATTTCCCATCGATCGAGGATGAGCCGATGATGTCACCCTGCCCGTCGCGCTGTGCCCGCCCTGTGCGAGTCCTGCGCCGTGCCCTGCTGCCGATGATGGTGGCTTCCGCCCTGGCGGCGCCCGCCCAGGCGGCGGACCTGCTGACCATCGCCCGGGACGCCCTGCAGAACAACGCCGCGCTGTCGTCGGAGCGCGCCGTCACGCGCAGCACCGAGGAGGAGCGTCGGGTCCAGCGCGGTGACTTGCTGCCCCAGGTCAATACGTCGGCGGAGATGGTCCACAATCGCCAGGACGAGACCCAGAGCAGGGGGGGCGTGATCTCCGCGAGTGGGACGGCCGGAGACGATAGTTACAATACGGCCAGGCTCACTCTCGAGGCCACCCAGGCGCTCTATGATGCCATCAACAGCCGCGAGGTGGTGCGCGCCGAGCGCCAGATCGACCAGCAGCTCTACCGGCTGGCGGCCACCGAGCAGCAGGTGCTGATCGACGTATCCACGGCCTACTTCGAGATCCTGCGTGCCTACGAGGTGCTCCAGGCGCGGCTGGCCCAGGAGCGAGCCATTGGGCGTCAGCTGGAGCAGGCCCGGGAGCAGTTCGAGGTGGGGCTGATCGCGATCACCGAGGTCGAGGAGGCCCAGGCCAGTTTCGACCGCTCGCGGGCCGAGCGCATCGCCGCCGAGAGCGACCTGCAGGTGCGCTTCGAGGAGCTGGAGCGCCTGACCGGCCAGCGCTACGAGAACATCGAGGCCCTGGGCCAGAGGCTGCCGATCCGTCCCCCGGAGTTTGCTTCCCGCGACCACTGGGTGGAGCTGGCCATGCAGAACAACCCTCTGGTGCTGGCCAGCCAGGCCGGCATCGAGGTGTCGCGCAGCAGCGTGGATATCGCCCGTGCCCAGCGTCTGCCAACGCTCGACGCCTTCGCCAGCTACCAGTACAGCGATAGCGATGAGGATGGGGTCACCGGACACGATGAGTACAGCCAGCTTGGTCTGCGCGCCAGCCTGCCGCTCTATACCGGTGGTCGCACCAGCGCTTCCATTCGTCAGAACACCTACCTGCTGGAGTCCTCCCAGTACGACTTCGAGGACCAGCGGCGCAGCACCATTCAGGAGGTGCGTTCCCGCTATACCCGGGTGACCAACGATGTCTCCACGATAGAGGCGCGCGCCCAGGCGGTGGTCTCCAACCAGAGCGCCCTGGACGCCACACGCGCCGGCTATGAGGTGGGCACCCGCAATATCGTCGATGTGCTCAACGCCGAGCAGAACCTTTACGATGCGATCGCCGAGCATGCCAGTGCCCGCTACGACTACGTGATCAACCGTCTCAGCCTGCGCCAGCAGAGCGGTCTTCTGGATGTCGAGGCCCTGCAGCAGATCAATGCCTACCTCGACGGGGGCAGCGTCGCCTTCCAGTTGCCGGATGAGGCGGGAAGCGATCCGGTGATGGAGATCGGCGAACGCCCCATGCCCTAGGCAATGACCATCTGGGTCAATGGCCGCCTGAGGGTTGCTTAGGCGGCTAATATTTACATCCATACAATGATGAATGTAAAATCCGTTCACCTGACGTCTTCAACGGGAACCCCACGCATGAAAATCGCATATCGATTCGGCCGGGCGGGCCTGCTCTTCCTGGCAGCCAGTCTGTTGCTGGCCGGCTGTGGCCGGGACGAGGCATCTCAGCAGGGCGGCGCCCAGGAGCGGCCTCCGCACCCGGTGGAGGTGGCCGAACTGAGCCCCCAGGACATCGCCCTGGAGCGCTCCTACCCTGCGCTGTTGCGCAGCGATAACGAGGTCACCCTGGTGGCGCGTGTCACCGGCTTCCTGGAACAGCGCCACTTCGAGCCCGGTGAGATGGTGAAGGAGGGCCAGCTGCTCTACTCCATCGAGCCAGATCTCTACCAGGCGGCGGTCAACCAGCGCCAGGCCGACCTGCAGAGTGCCCGCGCCGAGCTGGTACGGGCCCAGCGTGATGCCGAGCGCTTTGAGCGCCTGCTGAGCCAGAACTCGGTGAGCCGTCAGCAGGTTGATCAGGCGCGTGCCGAGTTGGGGGTGGCGCGCGCGGCGGTGGCCCAGGCCGAGGCGGCGCTGGCCAGCGCGCGTATCGACCTCGATTATACCGAGGTCACCGCACCGGTCGCGGGCATGATCAGCCTCTCACGGGTCAACGTCGGCAACCTGGTGAGCCATGGCACCGAGCTCGCCACCATCACCCCGCTGGACCCGCTGGAGGTGCGCTTCCAGCTGCCCCAGTACGATGCCTTCGAGCTGCGTCGTCAGCTGGACAACCCCGATGCCATCGCCGAGATCCGCGTCGTGTTGCAGGTGCCCGGCCTGAACGGCGGCGCGGGTGAGCCTCTTGTGGGTCGTCTGGACTTCCTCGGCTCCCGCGTGGAGGAGAGCACCAGCACGGTGCAGGCCAGCGCCACCTTCGCTAATCCCGAGCAT
Source organism: Halomonas sp. PBN3 (assembly GCF_000475415.1). Lineage (NCBI taxonomy): Bacteria > Pseudomonadati > Pseudomonadota > Gammaproteobacteria > Oceanospirillales > Halomonadaceae > Halomonas > Halomonas sp. PBN3. The sequence goes on from NZ_AXCA01000101.1 coordinate 29,350, forward strand.
CGCGTGCTGCCCGGGCAGTTCGTGCGCGTCAGTCTCGAGGGGCTCAAACGCTACGACGTGTTGGCGGTACCCGAGATCGCCGTCGGTCAGGGCCTGATGGGGCCCCAGGTGTTCGTCCTCGACGAGGACAACGTGGCGCGTGCGCGACCGGTCGACCTGGCCGAGGTAGCCGGCCCCTGGCAGATCCTGGCCGGCGGCGTGGAGCCCGGCGAGCGGGTGGTGGTTGGCGACCTCGCCGGCATCGAGCCGGGGGTGACCATCGAGCCGCTGCCCTTCGATGGCGAGGCCGGCGAGATCGTCGAGGAGCAGGAGCAGCAGGAACGGCAGGCCGAGCAGCAGGAGATGGAAGCGGCGGACGAGTCCGGGGCTCTCGCTGAGGACGCCGAGGACGACGCCTCATGAATTTCTCCAACTTCTTCATCAAGCGGCCGATCTTCGCCACGGTGCTGGCGATCATCCTGACGGTAATCGGGGTGGTCAGCATGCGGGTGCTGCCCATCGAGCAATACCCCAGCGTGGTGCCTCCCACCGTTTCCGTGAATGCTCAGTTCCCCGGGGCCGACGCCGAGACGGTGGCCCAGACGGTGGCGGCCCCCCTGGCGGAGGCGATCAACGGCGTCGAGGACATGCTCTACATGACCTCGACCAGCGCCGATAACGGCATCATGAGCCTTCAGGTCGCCTTCGACATAGGGACCGATGGCGACATCAATACCATCAACGTCAACAATCGGGTGCAGGGGGCGCTGTCGCAGCTGCCTGAGCAGGTGCAGGCTCAGGGGGTTACGGTGGAGCTGCGCTCCAGCTCGATCCTGATGCTGGTCGCGCTGATCTCGCCGGAAGGCGACTACGACAACGTCTACATGCAGAACTACGCTACCCTCAATATCCTCGACGAGCTGCGCCAGGTGCCCGGCGTGGGGGAGGCCGAGGTGCTGGGGGGTGGCGAGTTCGCCATGCGTATCTGGATGGACCCGGACAAGCTGGCCCAGTACGACCTGACGCCCACCGAGGTGGCGGCGGCGATCCGCGCCCAGAACACCGAGGTGCCGGCGGGGAGCCTGGCCGGCACGCCCCAGAGCGAGCCGCGCGCTTTCACCTACACCATCACCGCCGGCGGTCGCCTCAACAACGTCGATGACTTCCGCAATATCTTCCTGCGCACCAACCCCGATGGCTCCGCGCTGCGCCTGAATGACGTGGCGCGCATCGAGCTGGGGGCGTCATTCTACGGGGTCAACGCCAAGCTGAATGGCGGCGCCATGACGCCGATCATCATCAACCAGCAGCCCGGTGCCAACGCCCTGGAGACGGCTCAAGCCGTTATCGACACCATGGCCGAGCTGGAGACTCGCTTCCCGCCGGGGCTGGAGCAGGTGGTGCCCTATGACACCACGCTGTTCATCGATGCCTCGGTAGAGACGGTTATAAAAACCTTCATCGAGGCCTTCCTGATCGTTGCGGTGATCCTGTTCGTGTTCCTGCAGAACTGGCGCTTCACGGTGATCGCCATGTCGGTGGTGCCGGTCTCGGTGCTGGCCACCTTCGCCGGCTTCTACCTGTTCGACTTCTCCATCAACCTGCTGACGCTGTTCGCCCTGGTGCTCTCCATCGGCATCGTGGTGGATGATGCCATCCTGGTGGTGGAGAACGTCGAGCGGGTGCTCAGCGAGGACGAGGAGATCACGGTCACCCAGGCCACCATCCGCGCCATGAAGGAGGTCGGCGGCCCGATCATCGCCACCTCGCTGATCATGGCGGCGGTGTTCGTGCCGGTGGCCTTCCTGGGCGGCTTCACCGGCCAGATCTACCAGCAGTTCGCCCTGACGGTGGCGATCTCGGTGACCTTCTCGGCGCTGATGGCGCTGACCTTCACTCCGGCGCTGTCGGCGGTGCTCATCAAGCGCAAGTCGCAGATAGGCGAATCGAAGCTGATGCGTGCGATCAACACGCCGCTGCGTCTGTTCGACAGCCTGTTCGCCGGCACCACCGCCGCCTACATGTGGGTGGTCAGCGTACTGGTGCGCTTCTGGGGGCTGGCACTGCTGCTGACTGGCCTGGTGATCGGCGGCTCCTGGTGGCTCTACCAGATCACCCCCACGACCCTGGTGCCGGAGACCGACCAGGGCATCGTGCTGGCCAGCGTGCAGCTGCCGGATTCGGCCTCGTTGGCCCGTACCCAGGCCTACATGGCCGAGCTGAGCAGCCGCATCGAGGCGATCGAGGGAGTCGAGTACAGTTCCGCCGTGGCGGGCTATGACATCCTCTCCAGCGCGGTGAATACCGCCCGGGGCGTGATGTTCATCAACATGGTGCCCTGGGATGAGCGCGAGCTGACCGCGGATGAGCTGGTCGGCCGTATCATGCAGCTCGGCGCCCAGATTCCCGGCGGCTCGGTCATGGCCTTCAACGTGCCGCCGATCATAGGGCTCTCCACCACCGGCGGTTTCACCGGCTACCTGCAGTCCTTCGAGGGGGCCAGCTCCGAGGAGTTGTTCCAGGCTTCGATGAAAGTGATGCAGGCCGCGGACGAGCATCCGGCCCTGCAGCGGGTGTTCACCACCTTCAACGTCAACGTGCCGGGCTACCGGGCCGAGATCGACCAGCAGAAAGCGCTCAGCTACGGTGTGGCGCTGGAAGACCTCAACGCTACCCTGTCGAATACCTTCGGCAACGGCTTCGTCAACTACTTCAGCTACCAGAACCGCAACTTCCAGGTCTACCTGCAGAACGAGGACGAGTTTCGCCGGACCCCGGACGACATCAACAACGTCTATGTGCGCGGCGGCAACGGCGAGCGGATCCCGCTCTCGGAGTTCGTGACCCTCGAGCGCCAGGCCAAGCCGACGGTGGTATCGCGCTTCGGGGTCTATCTGGGCGCCCAGTTCCAGGGCAGCCCGGCACCGGGCTACAGCTCCGGCGAGGCGATCGCCGCCATGGAGCAGATCGTCGAGGAGGAGCTCGGCAGCAACTGGGGCATGGGCTGGACCGGTACCGCCTATCAGGAGACCCAGGTGGGCAATACTGCCACACTGGCTATGATTTTTGGCCTGCTGATGGTGTTCCTGATCCTGGCGGCGCAGTACGAGAGCTGGTCGCTGCCGCTGGCGGTACTGACCGCGACGCCCTTCGCCTTCCTGGGCGGCATCGGCGGCATCGTACTGCGCGGGCTGGACACCAGCGTCTACGTGGAGATCGGCATGCTGGTGGTGGTGGGCCTGGCGGCCAAGAACGCCATCCTGATCGTCGAGTTCGCCGAGCTGCAGCGCAAGGAGCTCGGCAAGACGATCCGCGAGGCGGCCATCAGCGCCGCGGAGCTGCGCTTCCGGCCCATCGTGATGACCTCCCTGGCCTTCATCTTGGGTACCCTGCCGCTGGCCCTGGCCAGCGGGGCCAGCGACGTGAGCAGCCACCACATCGGCACCACGGTGGCGGTAGGCATGGCCTCGGTGGCGGTGCTGGGCAGCTTCTTCATCCCCAGCTTCTACGCCATGATCGCCAGCATCTCCGACTGGCTGCGGCGCAAGCTGGGCGGCAAGCCCGAGCCGCAGGCGGCCTCCGGCGAAAGCGGCTAGCGATCACCGCATCGCCGATCCGGCCATCAAGGGGCGCCTCAGCGAGGCGCCCCTTGCCGTGTCGGGGCTGGTTCGTGGGCCCATGATCCAGGTCATGGGCCCACGAACCACGGGGCGCGATGGATCGACTATAGTGAGGGGCAGGAGTTGATTCGTCGGCTAAGCATCACCGCGAGGAGGTGGCCATGCAGTTCGTGATGGAAATTGCGCTGAGTTTTCCGGTGGTGGTATTCAGCGTGCTGATGCCGCTGGTACTGCTCTACTGGGTGCTGGTGGCGCTACGCCTGGTCCCGCTGGAACTCTTTGAGCACGACAGCCTGAAGGGGGACTACCTCGCCAGCTCCCTGGTGGCGTTGGGCTTCGCCGGCGTGCCGGCCTCCTTCTCGCTGTCGGTGCTGCTGTTGCTGGCCGCGGCCATCACCCTGGCGGTGGAGCTGCTTGGCCTGCGCTGGCTTGACCTGGGCTTCTTCCGGGTGCCGCTGGGCGTGGTGGTGCTGTGGGGCGCCTTCGCCATCGCCTCGCCGCTGGCCGCGGCTCTCTGCGGTTCGATGCGGCGCTGGTTTCACCGCCACCTGCTCGGCCACCAGCGCTGCCTGCTGGGCGAGCATGTCGAGGTGCTGGCCGAACCGGATGGCGAGGGGTGGACGCGTGCAACCCTGGTCGATGATCCGCAGCATGAGGTGCGCCTGCACGGCAAGGCAGACAGCATGCCTCACGTCGGCGAGCATCGGGTGCTGGTGAAATACGTGGCCGAGGAGGGCGCCTATCGCAGCGTCGACGCCACGGAGTTTCGAGAGGCGCGCTCACACCTCCACCGCCTGCGCCTTGGTGGAGGCCGCTCGGCCACCGTTTGATGGGACTGAGTGGTTAGGCGCGACGCATCAGGGCGAGCTGGGTATCCACCAGCTCGCGGCCCTTGGCCACCAGCGAGAAGCGCTCGTGGTTGCGCAGCCAGTCGTGGAAGAGGCCGCCGAGCATCGCCTGCATCAGCTCGGCGGCGATGACCGGCGAGAGGTCGTCGCGCAGATGGCCCAGGCGGGCGGCGCAGGCGAAGTAGTCGGCCAGGGCACCGCAGGCCTCATCTGCCATCTCGTTCTGCATGGCCAGCGGATCGATGTCGCCGAACACCTCGCAGTGGTGGATCAGGATGACGTGGACCCGCCGATACTGGGGCTGTTCCAGACGCTCGAAGCCCTTGAGGATGGCCAGCCGAATGGCCTCCAGGGGGCGCTCCACCAGACTTGGATCACCGATCTCCGCAACCAGTTCCTGGAATGGCATGCGCACCCGGCCGAGCATCGCCTGGAAGAGGTCGGCCTTGTTGCGGAAGTGCCAGTAGACGGCGCCGCGGGTCACGCCGGCGTGGCGGGCGATCTGCTCCAGGGAGGTCCGGGCGACCCCCTTCTCCAGGAAAACCTCCTCGGCGGCGTCGAGCAGGGCCTCGCGGGTGGCGGCGGCCTCGGCCTTGGTGCGTCTGGCCATGGGCAGAATCTCATGCGGATAACAGGCTTCCATTCTACCCGATCCCCGGGCATTTTACATGCACGAATGTATGCTTGAGGTGGCCGTCAAAGCGGGCCGTGGCCACCCGAGGCTGTTCCGGCGACGGCTCCCGGTGTGCCGGGCCGTCGAGGGGCGTGGAGGCTACGGTAGTTCCATGGGCTCGCCAATATCCTGTGCGAGGCGTATAAGAATCAGGTGAACGATTGCCTCAGGAGTGCCCGATGGCCAGAGCCCCCTTCGACCTCGCCGGTGTCAGAATTGCCGCCGGCAGCCGCACCCAGATCGATGTGCCCGCCGCACGCCTTTATACCCATGCGCCACTCTCGATCCCGGTGGAGGTGGTTCACGGCCGCCAGGCAGGGCCGACGCTGCTGGTGTGCGGGGGCATCCACGGTGACGAGATCAACAGCGTGGAGATCGTACGGCGTCTGTTGCGTTCGAAGCAGCTGCAGGGGCTGCGCGGCACCTTGGTCGCCGCCCCCATCGTGAACGTCTTCGGTTTCGTGCAGCACAGTCGCTACCTGCCCGACCGGCGCGATCTCAACCGCTGCTTCCCGGGCAGCGAGTCGGGCTCCCTGGGCGGGCGCATGGCGTCGCTTTTCCGCGAGGCGATCGTCGATCAGGCCACCCATATCATCGACCTGCACACCGGGGCGATCCATCGCACCAACTTGCCCCAGATCCGCGCCCAGCTGGTGCCCGGCAGCGAGACCGAGCGCATGGCCAACGCCTTCGGTGCGCCGGTGATCCTCAACGCCGAGTTGCGCGAGGGGAGCCTGCGCCACTATGCCCAGAACCGCGGCATCCCGGTGCTCACCTACGAGGCCGGCGAGGCGTTGCGCTTCGACGAGTGGGCGATCACCCCCGGCGTGCGCGGGGTTCTGCGAGTGATGCGTCGTCTGGGCATGCTGGCCGGTGAGCGGCGTCGTCGCGATCCGCCGGCCGCCGAGGTGGCCAATGGCTCGAGCTGGGCACGGGCACCCATCGACGGCATCCTGCGCCCCAGGGTGCGCCTGGGTGCCCGGGTGGCCAAGGGCGATGTGCTGGGCCGGGTGGCGGATCCCTTCGGCAACGCGGAGGGGGAGGTGCATGCCATGGCCGACGGTATCGTCATCGGCATGAGCCGCTTGCCGCTGGCCAACGAGGGCGAGGCGCTGTTCCATATCGCGCGCTTCGATGCCATCGAGGAGGCGGAGAGCGCCATCGAGGACTTCCACTCCAGCCTGGAGCCGCCACCCGACCCGCTCTACTGAGCCAGCGGGGAAGGGCGTCAGGCGGCGGAGGCCGCCTCGCGCTCGGGCACCAGGCCCAGGGCGTCGTCGAACACCGCCAGGCCCGCGCCGTCGCGGTGGGCGTTCTCGGAGAGGTGGCGGCGGAACTTGCGACCGCCGGGCTGGCCCTGAAAGAGGCCCAGCAGGTGGCGGGTGACATGGTTGAGCCGCGCGCCCTCCGCGAGGCGGCGGGCGATGTAGGGGCGCAGGGCACGCGCCGCGGCATGGCGGCTCGCCGCCGGGCCGGGCTCTCCGTAGAGGGCCGCATCGACGCCGGCCAGCAGCCAGGGGTTCTGGTAGGCCTCGCGCCCCACCATCACGCTGTCGACCCGCTCGAGCTGCTCGCGGCAGGCGTCGAGGGACTTCAGGCCGCCGTTGATGCCGATATGCAGGTCGGGGCGGCTCGCCTTGAGGCGATGCACCCGCGGGTAGTTGAGGGGCGGGATGTCGCGGTTCTCCTTGGGGGAGAGCCCCTCGAGCCATGCCTTGCGGGCGTGGACGATGAAGGTGTTGCAGCCGGCGTTGGCGACGATGTCGATGAAGCGCGTCAGGTCCGCGTCCTCGTCCTGGTCGTCGATGCCGATGCGGCACTTGACGGTGACCGGGATCGACACCGCGTCGCGCATGGCGCGCACCGCCTCGGCCACCTTGTGCGGGTGGCCCATCAGGCAGGCGCCGATCAGGTTGTTCTGCACCCGGTCGCTGGGGCAGCCGACGTTGAGGTTGACCTCGTCATAGCCCCACGCCTCGGCGATGGCGGCGCACTCGGCGAGCTCGCCGGCGTCGCTGCCGCCGAGCTGCAGCGCCAGCGGATGCTCGACGTCGTCATGGCCCAGGAAGCGCTCGCGGGGGCTGCCGTGGAGGATGGCGCCGGTGGTGACCATCTCGGTGTAGAGCAGGGCGCGGCGGGTCAGGGTCCGGGCGAAGACGCGGTAGTCGCGGGTCGTCCAGTCCATCATGGGGGCCACGGAGAAGGTGCGGTCCAGGGGCATCGGCATCACGGTGTCGCGGAGGGCAGGGCGCTGCATTCTACCAGCACCGCGCGATGGGTGGCCAATGGGGGGAGCGCCACCCGCGCGTTGATGCCGCGTCGCCGTGGCGTGATCTCGCCCCGCTGTCCTGGCCCGCCTCGTCGTCCATACTGTCACCTCTCACCCAGTAAAGGAGCCCGCCATGAGCGACCGCAAGCAGACGCTGGAGACGCTGCGCGACGAGCTGGTCGAGCGGCTGGAGCGCTACCAGGCCCATCAGGAGCAGCGGGACGGCCCGCTCGACAAGGACATGGAGGATCAGTCCATCGAGGTGGAGAACGACGAGGTGGTCGAGGCGCTGCACCGGGAGGCGGAGGCCGAGCTGCGTCAGGTGCTGCATGCGCTGGCGCGCCTCGACGCCGGCGAGGGCGACGCCTGCGAGCGCTGCGGCGAGGCCATCGACCCGCGGCGGCTCTCGGCACTGCCCTACACCACGCTCTGCCGCGACTGCGCCGAGGCGCACTGAGTGGCGCTCGAGGGTGATAGGCTGGCCGCCTGGCATCGATTCACCGGGAGGCGGGAATGAGAGCGTGGTACCGAGCGTGGGTGGCGGGGATGCTGCTGGCCCTGGTGGCTGGGTGTGGTGGCGAGGCGGAGGATGCCCCGCAGGATCCGCCCCAGCAGGTGGCGCTGCGCGAGCCGGAGCCGCCGTCGCCGCCGCCTCTCGAGGTCGATCCCATGGCCGAGGCGGCGGCCATCGACCTCGCCGCCAGCCTGGGCGGGGATCGCCGCCTGCGGGTGAGTGGCAACAGCAACCTGCCCGAGGGGGCGCGGCTGCAGGTGATCGTGGAGCGCGAACTGAGCGGCGTGCGCTGGCGCGAGCGGGTCAGCCTGGCGGCGGGACGCTTCGAGGCGGGGCCCTTCGGCCCCGGCAGCGGCCTGCCGGACGGCGGCTATCGGGTCACCGCGGAGCTGCAGGCGGCCAGCGTCCAGCCCCGCGAGGTGCAGGCGCGCATCGGTGCCGAGGGCGAGCACCTGAGCGGGCCCCTGGTCGCGGCCTCGCCCCATGGGCTGGGACAGGTGGTGCGTGCCTCGCGACGCTTCCTGGTGGGCAGCGAGCCGCGCCGCGCCAGCGAGCAGGTCGAGGTGCTGCGGGTCGAGTAAGGCGTCTCGGTGGTGCCACTCAGAGGGTGCCCGGCTGCCAGCGCGCCAGCAGCTTGCCCAGCAGCAGGGTATCCGGCGTATAGCCGGTCGGGGTGTCGGTCCCGGAGGCGACGAAGCGCAGGGCGCCATCCGCGGCCTGGGAGACATGGCGCACGCGGTGTTCGCCCTCCTGCTGGATCAGGTAGAGCCCGGGGCGGCGGAAGGTCTCGGTGGGTGCCATGGCGACCAGGTCACCGGGAGCGAGGTAGTCGAAGGGCTCATCCGGGGCCGGGGTCACCAGGAAGCAGTCGCCGTCCCACTCCAGGTCGGGCACCAGCTCGAAGGGCAGGTCGATGCGCCCGGCATGGCGATCCTGCCAGGGGGCCGGTGGATGGCGGCGCAGATAGAGCGGTGCGGCCCGGCCGCTGCCGTCGCCCTCGAGCAGGCGGGAGAGGGGACACTCCAGGGCCTGGGCCAGGGCGACCAGGCGCTCATGGCCGATCTGCTTGATGGCACCGGACTCCCAGTAGGAGATGGTGACGTCCGAGACGCCGACCCGGCGCGCCAGCGCGGCCTTGTTGAGCTTGGCTTCCTCGCGCAACGCCTTGATCCGCGGGCCTAGTTGGTGCATGTCTCCATCCTGTCGACTTTCGTGAGGTTGTTGTGATGACCCGAGATGATCTGCGATCACCTGGGCCTGTGCAATAGCGTGCGGCCAACGCTGCAACTGCGAAGGCTACCAGGCGACCGGCTCGCCGGCCCAGTCATAGAAGCTGTCACTCTCGGCGTATCGCCCGACGCCGATCACCCGCCCGGGGCGCACCAGCAAGGCGTCGATCACGGCACCGCCGATGGCGCCGATGGCGCCGGTGACCACGGCGGTGAAACCGTCGGGCAGTTGCGTCAGCATCGCGCTCTCCTTGGCAGGTGACCAGACATTGACCCCGGTCAGGCCGGATGATTCCCTGCCACGGCTGCCCCGCGACCGGCGGGTGCGTATAATGCCGCCATCCATCCACCCTCGGATCCGGGACACCGCAACGACATGACCGTACGCACGCGTATTGCACCGTCACCCACCGGCGATCCCCACGTCGGCACGGCCTACATCGCCCTGTTCAACCTTTGCTTCGCCCGCCAGCACGGCGGCCAGTTCATCCTGCGCATCGAGGATACCGACCGCGTACGCTCGACGCCTGAGTCGGAGCAGATGATCCTCGACTCCCTGCGCTGGTTGGGCCTCGAGTGGGACGAGGGTCCCGACGTGGGCGGGCCCCACGGCCCCTATCGCCAGAGCGAGCGGGGTGACATCTATGCCGAGTATGCCCGCCAGCTGATCGCGTCGGGGCACGCCTTCCGCTGCTACCGCACCAGCGAGGAGCTCGACGAGCTGCGCGAGGCGCGCAAGGCCGCCGGCATGCACCTGGCGCTCAAGCCCGCCGACCTGGCCCTGCCCGCGGAGGAGCAGGCCCGCCGCGAGCGTGAGGGCTGGCCCTATGTGGTGCGCATGCAGGTGCCGGCCAGCGGTACCTGCGTGGTGCAGGACATGCTGCGCGGCAGCATCGAGGTGGACTGGGCCCAGGTGGATGCCCAGATCCTGCTCAAGTCCGACGGCATGCCCACCTACCACCTGGCCAACGTGGTGGACGACCACCTGATGGGCATCACCCATGTGCTGCGCGGCGAGGAGTGGATCAACTCGGCGCCCAAGCACCAGCTGCTCTACGAGTACTTCGGCTGGCAGATGCCCGAGCTGTGCCACCTGCCGCTGCTGCGCAACCCCGACAAGTCCAAGCTCTCCAAGCGCAAGAACCCGACGTCGATCAACTACTACCGGCGCATGGGCTACCTACCCCAGGCGGTGACCAACTACCTAGGCCGCATGGGCTGGTCGATGCCGGACGAGCGCGAGAAGTTCAGCCTCGACGAGATGATGGCGCACTTCGACATCCAGCGGGTCTCGCTGGGCGGCCCGGTGTTCGACCTGGAGAAGCTCACCTGGCTCAACGGCCTCTATATCCGCGAGGAGCTCGACGATGAGGGCTTCCTCAGGGCGCTGATGGAGTGGGCCTTCAACGAGCGCTACGTGAAGGAGATCCTGCCCCAGGTGCGGCCGCGGGTGGAGACCCTCTCCGAGGTGGTGCCGCTGGCGGGCCACTTCTTCTCCGGCCTGCCGCGGATCAGCGAGGAGAGCTTCGACGGCGTCAAGCTGGGGCGCGAGGACCTGCTCAAGCTGCTGCAGTTCCTGGTGTGGCGCTTCGAGACGCTGCCCGCCTGGCACAAGGAGGCGCTGCTGGCCGAGGTCAAGGCGCTCGCCGCCCACTTCGGGCTCAAGATGAAGGAGTTCCTGGCCCCGGTGTTCATCGCCGTGACCGGCTCCCCCTCCAGCACCTCGGTGATGGACGCCATGGCGATCCTGGGCTCCGACATGACCCGGGCGCGCCTGCGCCACGCCATCGAGGTGCTCGGCGGCGTCTCCAAGAAGCAGGCCAAGCGCCTCGAGAAGGAGTACCGGGAGCTCTGAAAAATGGTTGACGAAGGCGAGGGGAATCAGTACTATACGCCTCGTCTTCACGGCACGTGGGGCCTTAGCTCAGCTGGGAGAGCGCGACACTGGCAGTGTCGAGGTCAGCGGTTCGATCCCGCTAGGCTCCACCAATCGTGCCGCCTGTGAAGGATACGTCCCATTCGTCTAGTGGCCTAGGACACCGCCCTTTCACGGCGGGAACAGGGGTTCGAACCCCCTATGGGACGCCACCCTATTCCACGAGAAGGGCACCCTGATGGGTGCCCTTCTTGCTTGTGCGCCAGGCATG
>NZ_AXCA01000102.1:0-653 GCF_000475415.1 Halomonas sp. PBN3
ACCCAGCCATGGCCCAGCTCCTTGTCGGCGTCGGTAGTCACACTGTCATTCATGAGCTGGACGCTAGCCCGGGTCAGCGTCATCTCGCCCAGGTTGAAGGCGTTGCCGGTGCCGCCCATGCGGCCGCGCACCATGGCCATACCTACCTCGGGGCCACGCACGCAGCGGTAGTCGGGGGTAATACCCAACCGCGCCCATTGCTCGGTCAGGCGCTCACGGGGTGTCAGCGCGAGAATGCGCTGACGTCGTGCAGAGGTCATGCAGACACCTCGTCAGTCAGTGAGTCAGGGAAATCGATGTGGTAGGCGAGCCGGTCGGCCCGGGCGCGGCTGATCGAGACCTCAACCAGGCTGCCGTCGGCATCCACGTTGTCACTGGTCAGCTGGAGCAGCGGCGCCTGATGGGCACAGCAAAGCAGGCGTTGATCCTCGCGATCGGCGCTGCTGGCCTCGATGCGCACGCGTTTGCGGTGCAGTCGCAAGCCATAGTGCTGATCAAGCAGAGCCCGAGTGGACCCACCGCGATAGCGCTCAAGCCAACCAGGAACGCGCTTGGGGTCGAACCAGTGGCGCAGGCGCATGAGAGGCGCATCGTCCACCCAGCGCAGGGTATCCACGGCGATCAAATGTGAGTCGGCGGCCAGGCCGAAACGC
>NZ_AXCA01000103.1:0-640 GCF_000475415.1 Halomonas sp. PBN3
GAGATCATCTTCGGACTGGTTCCCCAGGTGCTGCCGCTGTGGATCTCGGTGAGCCTCTACCGCTTCGAGTCCAACATCCGCTCGGCCACCGTGCTGGGAATGGTCGGCGGTGGCGGCATTGGTGTCGCGCTGTGGGAAACCATGCGTGGTTTCCAGTACACCGAGACCGCCACCATCTTGCTGGTGATCATCGTCGCCGTGACGCTGCTCGACATGATCTCGCAACAGGTTCGCAAGCGCTTCATCTGAAGCGCTTCTTTTCAGGAGCCAACATGTCTAGACAAGCGCTTCGCGAGCCCCGCTACCAGGCACTGGCCGACACCCTGGCCCAGGAGGTGCGTACGCACTTCCAGCCCGGCGAATGGCTGCCGGGCGAGACCCACCTGGCCAGGCGTTTCGGCGTCAACCGCCACACCGTGCGCCGGGCGCTCGACGAGCTGGTACGGGCGGGTCTCGTCACCCGCCATCAGGGCCTCGGTACCCTGGTCGTCGACCGCCGACTCGACTACGCGGTGAGTGCCGCCAGCAAGGTCACTCACCATCTGGCCGAGCGCGGCATCGCCTCGCGCACCGAGTGCCTGCACCAGGCGCTGACGCCAGCACCCGAAGGTGTCGCCGTGCGTTTCGGCCTGGCCGCCGA
>NZ_AXCA01000104.1:0-1436 GCF_000475415.1 Halomonas sp. PBN3
GTTACTGGCCCTCAGAAAAAATGTATGGTCCGCCCCTGTGACGCAAGTGCCTTATGCCGCGACGGGGACAGGATTGCGCTAATGTATCCGACCTCTGTGTGGGACCGTCCTGGACGCTCCCGGGCCACGATGGAGATCCGCGCATACCGCTCCTGAATAAGCCACTGACCTCTGTTCGGGCCGCTTTTTTCGCCAGGCTCTCGGCATGCCGGTGACCTGTTTCCGCCATCAGCTTCCGGCGCTTGCATTCACTCGGTGGGACTCAACTCCCTAAAACAGTTTGTGGTCCACGGAAAACGTGGGATCAATGGCTGACCAGTCTTGCCTCAAAGGGAACCTGGTGGCGAAGTACCGCATGGACGATTCGCGCGATCTTGTTGGCCAAGGCGACCACCACCACGTTTGGGTGTTTACGCGCCGTGACACGCTCGACCCAGCGCCGAAGCCCATCATCCTCACGGCGATTACCGACGACACGCAGCACAGAACGGGCACCATGGATGAGTAGCATGCGTAAGTGACGGTTGCCGCGCTTGCCGATCCCCAGCAGCCGCGTCTTGCCACCGGTACTGTATTGACGTGGTACCAGACCCAGCCAAGCCGCCAGGTCGCGGCCTTTACGAAAAGCGCTGGCATTGCCGATACCGGAAATCAGCGCCGTGGCGACGATAGGGCCCACACCGGGGATGCTCAATAAGAGTTTCGTTTGCGGATCTGTGCGCGAATAAATATCGAGTTCCGAGTTGAGTGACGTGAGCCGCTCGTCCAGGCGCATCATGTCGTCCCATAGCTCCATAAGGAGCTGGCGTAGCCGGTCCGGCAGCTCGTTTTCGGCATCCTCGATCACCAAGGGCAGTTGCTTGCGCAACTGCGAGAGGTTCTTGGGGATCGTGATGCCGAACTCCAGCAACATGGCGCGGATGCGGTTGGCCAGTGCCGTACGCTCAGCAACCCAACCGCTGCGCTGCCGATGCAGGAGTTGTAATGCCTGCCGATCGGCGGGCTTGACGGGCACCGAGCGCATCGTGGGCCGCGTCGCCGCTTCGGCAATAGCTTCAGCGTCGGCGTAGTCGTTCTTCTGGGATTTTACGTAGGCTTTGACATACTGGGCCGGTAACAGCCGGGCTTCGTGGCCGAAGGATTCGGCCTTGCGCCCAATGAAATGCGCGCCGGCGCAGGCCTCGGTGGCCACACGTGCAGGCGGCGTGTTGGCCAGAAATCGGATAAGTGCCGTACGAGAGAACATCTTGCGTAACGTCACATGGCCGTGCTCATCCAGACCGCACACATGAAACTTGCTTTTGCCGATGTCGATGCCGATGGTTGCGATGGACATGGCTCACCCTCCTGATCTCTCTCCAGGTTTGATGGGGACGCCCCCTCAGGATAGCTAGGGAGGGGCGGACCATTCCATTAGGCGAGGGCGATCTGGGGGG
>NZ_AXCA01000105.1:0-1555 GCF_000475415.1 Halomonas sp. PBN3
GCCTTCAGGGTCGAGGCACACGCCACGTGCAATCCCACGACCACACCTGATTCGGCGCAGTGGCCTGGTAGGTCGTGGGCTTGGCGCGGCGTTGAGGTGGCTTGGCACGGCCCCGGTGCACCACCTCCCGGTGCTTGCGCATCACCCGGTAGAATGACGAGGGTGAGGCCAGGTAGCGCTGCTCCTCATCGAACAAGCGCACCACGATCTGCTCTGGCGGCAGGCTGGCGTACTCGGGGCGGTGGCACACATCGAGGATTTCCTGTTCTTCGGCCGGTGTCAGCGCATTAGCCGGCACCGGCCGGTCGACCAAAGGGCGCTGGTCCTCGTGCAGCGTTCCGCCGCGCGTCCAGCGCTGGTACGTTCGGGCGGTGATCCCCAGCTCGCGGCAAGCAGTCTCCAGGCGTGCTCCCTGGGCCCTAGCCTCGTCGATCAGCGCGATGGCGCGTTGGCGATCTGGGGTGCTGATCATGCGTCCTCGTCCCCCCAGATCGCCCTCGCCTTTTTTCTGAGGGCCAGCAACGCTGCGGTCTCCGCCAGGGCCTCGTTCTTGCGGGCGAGCTCCTTTTCCAGCGCCTTGATGCGCTTGCGCTGCTGCTTGGCCTCATCGGCTTCACGCTGGCGTTCGGAGTGCGAGAGGCTGGCCGCCTGTTCGCAGTCATGGCGCCACCGCTCCAGCTGCTCGGGGTAGATCCCGCGGCGGCGGCAGTACTCCGCCGTCTCCTGGGCGTTCATCGAAGCGGTCTCAAGCACGGCGTTGAACTTGTCCTTTGACGACCAGCCATCGGCGCCCTTGCCCAGCGCATCCGGCAGGCAGCGCCCTTCGGCACGGGCTTCCTTGCGCCACTTGTAGACGGTGCCCAACGAGATCCCTTCCTGCTCCGCGATCACCTGCGGGGAAAGGTTGTGGGGAGGCAGCAGCTTGGTGACCACGGCTTGCCGGCGCTCCTCTGAGTAACGAGGCATGAGTGTCTCCTTTCGCCCCCTGATCGGTTTATAGGAACAGGGTATCAGAGGGCACGACAGTCATCCTGACACTGGGGGGTTGCGACAGGTGACCAGGTCGACGCGCAGGAAGGGCGGGTCGCTGACCAGGTTGTGGCGCGCGAAGACCACCATGTCGCGCAGGCGCTTGCCCACCTCGAAGGCGCTGTTGAACGGCTGGAAGTAGCGCTGCAGCAGCGGCTCGGACAGGGTTTCCAGCGCCGCGGCGGGATACAGGCCGCGGCGCGCCACCGCCAGGGCGTCGTCGTCGATGTCGGTGGCAAATATCTGCACGCCAGGCGGGTCCGGGTCGTCGCGCAGTGCCTCGGCGATCAGCATGGCGATGGAGTAGGCCTCCTCGCCGTTGGCGCAGCCCGCCACCCACACACGCACGTCCTGGCCGCTCTCCTTGCCGCGCCGGCACAGCGCGCCGATCTTGGGACGCAGCGCCTCGAAGGCACTGGCATCGCGAAAGAAGGCGGTCACCGAGATCAGGATATCCCGCGCCAGGGTATCCAGCTCCTCGGGGCGCTCCTCTATCAGGTTGAGGTAGTAAGTATCCCCCGGCAAA
>NZ_AXCA01000106.1:0-409 GCF_000475415.1 Halomonas sp. PBN3
AGGCGAGGGCGATCTGGGGGGACGAGGACGCATGATCAGCACCCCAGATCGCCAACGCGCCATCGCGCTGATCGAAGAGGCCAGGGCCCAGGGGGCCCGCCTGGAGGCTGCCTGCCGAGAGCTGGGCATCACCGCCAGGACGTACCAGCGCTGGACGCGCGGCGGCGAGCTGCACGAGGACCAGCGCCCTTTGGTCGGCCGGCCGGTGCCGGCTAACGCGCTAACACCGGCCGAAGAACAGGAGATCCTCGACGTGTGCCACCGCCCCGAGTACGCCAGCCTGCCGCCAGAGCAGATCGTGGTGCGCCTGTTCGACGAGGAGCAGCGCTACTTGGCCTCATCCTCGACGTTCTACCGCGTGATGCGCAAGCACCAGGAAATGGTGCATCGGGGCCGTGCCAAGCCACCT
>NZ_AXCA01000107.1:0-348 GCF_000475415.1 Halomonas sp. PBN3
AGAAGTGAGCCATACTTGTACTCACTGCTGGGGGTGCACACCTCCAATAAGCCGTGTAGGAGGTGGCGACACGTTCAGCCCACAGACGCGGATTAATCGGTTCGTGTTCCTCAACCTTTCCATACTTAGCCTAGAGGTGCATCTTGGCGTAACGGCTTCGCCTCACACCCCGTTTCCCACGGGTTACATCACCCTGCCAGTGCACAGCAGGTCACTGCCGCTTCGGCTCATGCCCTCTCACAGCAGAGGGCAGCCCTTCACTAGTAGCATCCTGCTCGGCATGAAGGTATTCCAGTCATGCTCGTGCCCATTCAGCTACTTCCTGCTGCCTTCAGGGTCGAGGCACAC
>NZ_AXCA01000108.1:0-531 GCF_000475415.1 Halomonas sp. PBN3
CCTTGCTCCTTGCTCCTTGCTACTCGGGCGAAGCCCGGTCGCCCAGCGGATCCATCCCCGCCTCGCGCAGCAGCGCGCAGAGGCGGATCAGCGGCAAGCCGATCAGGGTGTTGGGGTCGTCGCCCTCGAGGCGCTCGAAGAGGGTGATGCCGAGCCCCTCCATGCGGAAGCTGCCGGCACTCTCCAGCGGCTGCTCACGCGCCACGTAGTGGGCGATCTCCGCCTCGCTCAGGGCGCGGAACACCACGTCGTAGGTCTCGTGACAGACCCGGTGCTCGCCGCGGCGGGTGTCGACCAGCGCCAGGCCGGTGAGGAAGCGTACCCGGTTGCCCGAGAAGCGTGCCAGCTGCGTGCGGGCGGCGGCGAGGTCGGCGGGTTTACCGAGGATCTCGCCGTCGAACAGCGCCACCTGATCGGAGCCGATGATCAGGTGGTGGGGCCAGGCCTCGGCGACCCGGTTCGCCTTGGTCAGCGCCAGGCGGTGAACCAGGGCACCGGGCGACTCGCCGGGGTGCGGGGTCTCGTCGATGT
>NZ_AXCA01000109.1:0-2998 GCF_000475415.1 Halomonas sp. PBN3
AGGCGAATAGCGTGCTATTTAACGAATCAGATCGAATGAAATTGGCCGAAAGACCGGATCTCGCAGTAGATCAGTGTTAAGCCCGACAGGCTCCTAGGGGGCGAGCTGGTAACGCACCGGGGTATCGGCCCGGGGCAGGCCCAGCCACTCCAAGGCCACCCGGCCGAACTGGCGCGACAGGCGCTCCAAAGGATCGAGGCGCGGCGTGTAGTCGTGCAGGCGGGGCTCGGCGAGGCGCTCCCGGGCCAGGCTGTCGAGGCTGCCCAGCGCGTCCACCAGGCCGAGGTCCACGGCCTGCTCGCCGCTCCACACCAGCCCGCTGAACAGCGCCTCGTCGTCGGCCAGGCGCTCGCCGCGCCCCTCGCGCACCGCGGCGATGAACTGCTCATGGGTGCTGTCGAGTACCGACTGCCAGAACTCGCGCTGCGCCGGCGCCACGTCCGAGAAGGGGTCGAGGAAGGCCTTGTTGTCGCCGGCGGTGTAGACCCGGCGCTCCACCCCCAGGCGGTCGATCGCCTCCTGGAAGCCGAAGCTCGAATAGATCACCCCGATCGAGCCCACCAGGCTCGCCGGGGCGGCGACGATCTCGTCGGCGGCGGCGGCGATATAGTAGGCGCCGCTGGCACCGATATCCTCGATCACCGCGATAATCGGCTTGTCGCCCTCGCCACGCAGCCGCATCACCTCCTCGAAGATGCGTTGTGACTGCACCGGACTCCCGCCGGGGCTATTGATATGCAGCACCACCGCCTCGCTGTGGGGCGATTCCCAGGCGCGCCTGAGCCCCTGGTTGATGCGCTCGGCACTGGCGCGCCCCTCGGCGTCGATGGTGCCCTCCACCCTGACCAGGCCCAGGTGCGGCCCCACCTCGCCGCCCACCGACGGCGGCCCGGCCAGCAGGCTATAGAGGCTGACCGAGAGTGAGGCCAGGATCAGCGCCGCGAACAGGAAGCGGAAGAACAGCTTCCAGCGCCGCGAGCGTCGCTGCTCGGCGAGCACGCCATCGATCCAGCGCCCCATCATCGCCATCTGCTCCAGACGCTGGCGCTCGCGCAGCGCCTCGGCGTCCTCGGCCACGGGTGGCGTCTCGCCCTCCCCCTCGCGCCCCTGGCGGCGGCGCCTGGCCTCATCGCGGCTCAGCTGTGGCCCGTCGGTCCAGGGGTCCACCGGGCGCTGCTCGTCTCGCTCGTCGCTCATCTCACTTCCCCTGCAGCCAGCCGAAGAGGTGCGGCACCGCCTCGGCGGTGAACGCCGGCCGGCTGTCGGCCAGCCGCGTGGGGGCATGTACGCCCCAGGTGACCGCCACGCGATCCATGCTGATGGCCCGCGCCATCTCCAGGTCGTAGGCGGTGTCGCCCACCATCACCGCCTCCTCCACCGGCACCGCGAGCTCCGCCAGCAGCTCCTCGAGCATCTGCGGGTGCGGCTTGGAGCGGGTCTCGTCGGCGGTACGACTGGCATGGAACCAGCGGCCGCTGCCGCTCTCGCGGAAGACGCGGTCGAGGCCGCGCCGGCTCTTGCCGGTGGCCACCGCCAGGCGCTGCTCATCCTGCCCGCGCAGGGCGGCGATTCCCGCCTCCACCTCGGGGAAGAAGCGCATCGGGGTGTCGTTGCCCTCGACGAAGTGCCAGGCGTAGCGGCTGCGCAGCAGCTCGGCGCGGTCGGAGTCGATCCCCGGACAGAGGGTGGCGATGGCCTCGGGCAGCCCGAGGCCGATGATGTCACGCACCGCGGCGGGCTCCAGATGGCCCCAGCCCGCGTCCCGGGCCGCCGCCTGCATGCAGTCGACGATGCGGGCCACGGAGTCCATCAGGGTCCCGTCCCAATCGAAGATCACCAGTCGATAGCGCATCGTCACTCCTCAGCCGGCCTGGCGGGCGCGGGCGAGCGCCGCCTGGAGGTCGTCGGGCAGCGGCGCACGGATCCGCACCTCGCGCCCGCTGGTGGGTTCGGGGAAGGCCAGCGACTCGGCGTGCAGGAAGAGCCGCGCCAGGCCCAGCCGCGCGCTCAGCGCCTGGCTGTCGCGGCTGCCGTACTTGTCGTCGCCGAGCAGCGGGTGGCCGGCGTGGGCGGCATGCACGCGGATCTGGTGGGTACGCCCGGTCACCGGCTCCGCCTCGAGCAGGGTGACGCCGGGCAGGGCCTCGCGCACCGCGAAGCGGGTGCGCGCCACCTTGCCCTCGGGGTCGACCCGCACCCGGCGCTCGCCGTTGGCCAGGGTGTAGCGATCCAGGCGGGCGGCGACGAAGTCGCGCCGCGCCGGCCAGCGTCCCGCCACCAGGGCCAGGTAACGCTTATCCATCTGCTTCTGCTTGAGCGCGCTGTTCAAGGCGAGCAACGCCGGCCGCGACTTGGCCAGCAGCAGGCAGCCCGAGGTATCGCGATCCAGGCGGTGGACCAGCTCCAGGAAGTCGAGGTCCTCGCGCACCTGGCGCAGCGCCTCGATCAGGCCGATCTTGACCCCGCTGCCACCATGCACGGCGAGTCCCGACGGCTTGTTGAGCACCAGCCAGTCTCGCCCCTCCAGCAGCACGCTGCCGGCCAGCAGGTTGCGCAGGCCGTCGCTCACCTCGCGTACCGCCTCCCGGGGCGAGAGCTTGAGCGGCGGGATGCGCACCAGGTCACCCGTGGCCAGGCGGGTATCGGGCCTGACGCGCTTCTTGTTCACCCGCACCTCGCCCTTGCGCACGATGCGGTAGATCAGCGCCCGGGGCGCCCCCTTGATGCGCGTCATCAGGAAGTTGTCGACCCGCTGGCCGTCCTGCCCCTCCGTGACCTCCACCCACTGTACGTCGCGCCCTTCGGCCATGCCGAGACCCCACTGCTTGGAAACTGCGAAAGGGAGCATTCTAACGCACTGTGACCCGCCCGGCGCCAATTGCTGCCCAAGGCTATCGCAGATAGCTTGGCTGCTCGATAGCTCGGGGCTGATCTGGCGATAAGCCTACGAGGAGGCGCTGTAAATACCTCCCTGTACGCTACCTCGGCCGTCCCTGGT
>NZ_AXCA01000110.1:0-9333 GCF_000475415.1 Halomonas sp. PBN3
TGAGGGAGGGGAGGACGTCAACGTGGTGACCCGCAATGTCGCCGACTTCGCAGCGACTAGAGTGGCGCTGATGAATCCCTGGGATAGCGGTTCGGAATAAGCCGTTGCGGGCTCCTCCGGCGACTGGCCGACTACACTGAGGGCATTCCCCGGCATGGAGGCCAGCGCGATGCCAGTGAATTCCCCTCACTTCCCCCGGCTCTCCCATCACGGTGGCGCCAGTGGCGTCACCGGCAGTTGCCATCGTCTGCAGATCAGCGATGACCGCGCGCTGCTGGTGGACTGCGGCCTGTTCCAGGGCCAGGACGCCGACCATGTCGACAGCTTCGCGCAGCTCACGGTCGATTTCCCGGTCGCTGACGTGCTGGCGCTGGTGGTGACCCATGTGCATATCGACCATATTGGCCGGCTGCCCTACCTGCTGGCGGCTGGCTACGAAGGGCCCATCCTCTGCTCGGTGCCCTCGGCAAGACTGCTGCCGCTGGTGATCGAGGATGCGCTGAAGATCGGCTTCACCCGCGACCGGACGTTGATCGAGCGTTTCCTGGCCGAGGTGGAGGGCCGGCTGGTGACGCTTGGCTACCGTGAGTGGCACACCCTGGTGGACGACGCGCGCCACCGGGTGCGGGTGAGGCTGCAGCGCGCCGGGCATATCCTCGGCTCCTGCTACGTGGAGGTGGACACCCTCGACCGCGAGCTTGGCGAGGCGCAGCGCACCCTGTTCTCCGGCGACCTGGGCGCGCCCTATGCGCCGCTGCTGCCGGCGCCCAAGCCGCCCTGGGGCTGCGACACCCTGGTGCTGGAGAGCACCTACGGCGACCGCCGCCACGACGATCGTCGCCACCGCCGCGCCCGGCTCAAGGCGGCCATCGATCGGGCGCTCGCGAACGGCGGCACGGTGGTGATCCCGGCGTTCAGCATCGGGCGCACCCAGGATCTGCTCTACGAGATGGAGACGCTGATCCACCAGGCGGGCAGCCGGCGCTGGCGGGCGCTGGAGATCATCGTCGACTCGCCCCTGGCGGCGCGCTTCACCGCGGTCTACCGCGAGCTCAAGCCCTGGTGGGACGCCGAGGCCCACCGCCGGCTACGGGCGGGGCGCCACCCGCTCAGCTTCGAGAACCTTTATACCGTTAGCTCGCATGAGGAGCGCGAGCGCACCGTCGAGTATCTCGCCGTGAGCCATCGCCCGGCGGTGGTGATCGCGGCCAGCGGCATGGTCAGCGGCGGGCGGGTGGTCAACTACCTCAAGCGCATGCTGGGCGACCCGCGCCACTGTGTGCTCTTCACCGGCTACCAGGGCGCCGGAACCCCGGGGCGCGATATCCAGCGCTACGGCCCAAGGGGTGGCTGGGTGGAACTGGATGGCGAGCGCATCGATATTCGCGCCCGGGTGGAGACGGTCTCGGGTTACTCCGCCCACGCCGACGGCCAGGATCTGCTCAACTTCGTACGCCGCATGCGTCGCCCGCCGCGCCATATTCGCCTGGTGCACGGCGAGCGCCACGCCCAGCAGGCGCTGCGCGATTCGCTGCTGGAATGGGCGACGGAGAAGGGCCATGCGATGACGGTGACGCTGGGGGTGGACCTTCCATGACGGCCGGGGCGCTGGAAGTGATAGCGACCTCATGGCGACACCTGTCGTTTTGCGATACATTGACTACATGTATCACGCGAGGGTGGCATCATGCCTATCAGCCTACGACTGGACCCGGATATCGAGGCGCGGCTGACGCACCTTGCTCAGGCGACAGGACGTTCCAAGACTTTCTATCTGCGCAAGTTGATCGAGGAGCATCTCGAGGAGATGGAGGATGCGTACCTGGCCGAGCATGCGCTGGAGCAGCTCCGGCAGGGGCGGGATCGCGTGATGAGTGCCGAGGAGTTCTGGCGTGAGCTGGAGGATTGAGTACCTGGCCTCGGCCGCGAAGGGCTTCAGGAAGATTGACCCCCAACAGCGTCAGCGCATCCGCGCTTTTCTGGAGCAGCGCGTGGTGGCGCTTGAAGATCCGCGCCAGCTGGGAAAACCGCTGAAGGGTGAGTTGACCGAGCTCTGGCGCTATCGGGTGGGGGATTATCGCGTGATCTGTCAGATACAGGATGATCGGCTGGTGGTGCTGGTGGTCCGGGCAGCGCACCGCAAGGATATCTACGATTGAGGGCGCAGTGACGGCCCATACCGCAGGAAGCCTTCGAGATATGCCAGCCAAGCTGCGATACTTTGCCGCTGACCCCGATCATCGTTGCAGGGAGCACGCCATGGCCACCATCGAACACGCCGCGATCCTCGCGGCGCCGCCGGAGCGGGTCTTCGCGCTGCTGGAGCGGGTGGAGGACTTCGCCGACTACTCCGACCTGGTCCACAGCATCGAGGTGCTGGGCGACGACCGCTTCCGCTGGCACGTGCATGCCGTGGGGCGCGACTGGCACTTCGATGTGGCGATCACCGAGCGTCGTGCGCCGGAAGCGCTGGCCTGGGCCTCCCTGGATGGCGTGGAGAACCAGGGGCGCTATCGCCTGCGCCCGGTGGAGGGCGGCACCGAGGTGAGCCTGACCCTGACCTACCGGCTGCGCAACAAGCTGCTGGAGAAGGCGGTAACCAAGGCCGCCACGCCGCTGGTGAACCGGGTCAGCCGGCAGATCCTCGAGCGGGTGGCGGAGCGGCTATAAGGCAACCCCGCCAGATCAAAAAATTTCATTAGGCGGCTAGCTACCTTGGCATGTGTGGTGGCGCTATGATCATGTCTGAGGAGGCCGTGGGCCTCCCTTGGGGATATCGACATGATCAAGGCGCTGTTCTGGTGTTTCGCCGTGCTGGCCGCCCAGTTGGGGCTGCTGCACTGGGTTGACAGGCGGGTGTTGGGGATGCAGTTCGGAGACAGGCAAGAGAGGAACGAACTGCCGGAGGAGGCGCGGCCGGAGGAGGCGCGGCCGGAGGGCTGATGCCCTGGAGGAGGGTTACTGTCGTCTGACGGCCTTGAGATAGACGCCGTTGCGATCCCGTTTGCCGACGGCGATGACCAGCACGACCAGTTCGCTGTCACGGACCTCATAGACCAGCCGGAAGCCCGCGCTGCGCAACTTGATCTTGTAGCGATTCTGGCTGCCTGACAGGCGTGAGGCGGGGATGGCCGGTGATTCCAGGATAGTGCGCAGTTTCTTCTTGAACTGCTCGCGTACGCTGCCGTCGAGCTTGTGCCACTCCTTCAGCGCATCGGCGCGAAAGCGCAGTTCATAGCTCATCCAGTGTCACCGAGATCTCTGCCTGGTCGCTGCGCTCGTCGGCGATGCGGTTGAGCTCGGCGTCTTCCAGCTTCTCGAGCAGCTCCTCGTAGACGGCGGCAGGGATGCAGTAGAAGGCGGGCTCGTTGCGGTTCAACACGGCGACCGGGAAGCCCTCTCCGGCGGCCACGGTGGCCATCGGGTTCTTCTTGAGCTCGGAGATGCTGGCAGTGGTGGTCGCCAGGATATGGTGAGGCATGGGAGGTCTCCTGTGGTGATCTCATCACCATTCTAGACCTGTTCCAAGTCTTTCAACAGGTCTTGAAGCTTCCCGTATCGATACCGATAGACCCTCAGGCTGGGCAGAAAGGGCTCATCCTCGAGCTTCTCGTCGCGGCGGCGGGCGCGGGTGCGTTTCTCCGGCGGCGAAAGCGGTGGCAGGTTGTGATCGGGCAGCTTGCCGTCCGGTGAAGGGATAAACAGCGGCAGGGCGACGTTCATGGCGCGGCGGGTGCGGCCATCCTCCAGGGGGTCCCGATAGAAGAGGTTGGCGCGCATCAGCGGCGCCTGGCGTTGCACCTGGGCCAGCGGCTCGCCGCTGGGGATGCCGGCGAGCTTGCGCAGCTGGATGCGGATATGCGGCGCCTCGTGGTCCAGGGCCAGCAGCTTCTGCTCGGCCTCCTGTACCGTCAGCTTCTTGATGGAGCGCCCGCTCGAATACCAGGCCAGGCGCACCCGGGCGAGCGGCGCCTCGCTGGTGGGGATCGCCCGCCAACACTGCTTGAGGTGCACTCGGGCCAGCCCCTCGCCGCGCAGGTGGTCGTGCAGGGCGGGATGGCGGAAGGGCAGTACCGCCTTGGCCTCGGGGATCAGCGCCGGGGCCTGGTCGCGGATGCGCGCGGTGAGGGCGGCGAACTCGGCCTTGGCGATATTGGCCGCCGCTACCGCTTCCATCACCTCGTCGTTTGCCGCCACCAGCCCGATATGCGCGCGGGTGGCGCGGCCGTCCTGGCCATCCTGGTACCAGACGTCCTGCAGCGAGCGACGCAGCCATTCGGCGGCGTGCTCGGGGGAGGCCGGCTCGGGCTCGCCGAAGATCCAGCAGGCACCGGGGGCGCGGGCGTAAGCCTCGGCCACCGCCGCGCTGCGCTCGATCACGGCGTCGAAGGTGGCCTCGAGCTCGGCGAGCAGGCGGTACTCGGGGCGCGGGGGAGTGGCGTCGCTCATCTCGGCGTCTTACCCGTCGTCCTGCAGGCCGCGCTCGGCGCGCAGGATCATCTCGTCGATCTCGGTCTCGTCCATGGCGGGCTCACCGGCGATGCGGTGGCTGCCGTCGGCCCAGGCGCCGAGATCGAGCAGCCGGCAGCGCTCGCTGCAGAAGGGACGGTAGGGATTGTCCTCCCGCCATGCCACCTTCTTGCGGCACTGGGGGCAGGCAACTTCCAGGGGGCGTCGGGATTCGCTCATGGGGCTCCGTGGCTAAGTTTACTGAAGGGTCAGACCCTTAAGGGAATTTAAGGGTCTGACCCCCAAGGGGGCTGAGAGTACAGCTGGCGATAGCGCCGATCCAGCTCGGCGACCTGGCGGCGCATCTCGGCCTCGCTGCCGCCATTATCCAGCACGTCGTCGGCGCGGGCCAGGCGCTCGGCGCGGGGCATCTGGGCGGCGACGATGCGTTGGGCCTGGTCGGCATCCACGCCGTCGCGGGCGGCGGTGCGCTCGATCTGCAGCGCCTCCGGCACGTCGATGACCAGAGCGCGGTCGACCATGGCGACCTGGCCGGATTCGAACAGCAGCGGGGTGACCAGCAGCACATAGGGGGCGCCATCGGCGGCCAGGCGCTCCAGGTGGGCGATCAGCCGCTCGCGGATGCGCGGGTGGGTGACCGACTCCAGCCAGCGGCGCTCGCCCTCGTCCTGGAAGACGATCTCGCGCAGGGTGCGGCGGTCGAGGGTGCCGTCGTCGTTGAGCACCCGCGCGCCGAAGCGCTCGGCGATCTCGGCCAGCGCCGGCTCGCCGGGCTCGACCACCTCGCGGGCGACGTCGTCGGCATCCACCCAGGGGGCGCCCAGCGCGGCGAAGGCGCGGGCGACGGTGGACTTGCCCGAGGCGATGCCGCCGGTGAGGCCGATGATCAGGGCCATGCTGCGTCTCCTTCTACGCCTGCAGGGGTGGGCCTGGCGTTGAGGGCCTTATGGCGGCGTAGTCTAGCATTGTTGATCTCGGTGCTGGCGGTCGGGCCGTGCCTGCTCCATGGTGAGGGTATTCGCATGGACGACAGGAGACGAGCCGTGGTCGAGCCGCTGACGAGCGCACAGGTGTATCAGGCATGCCCGGAGGAGGCGTTTTCTTTCGAGGTCACCAGCGAGCTGGAGTCGCTGGACCTGCTGGCCGGGCACGAGCGGGCGCGGGAGGCGCTGGCCTTCGGCACGGCGATCCGCAGCGACGGTTTCAACCTCTTCGTGCTGGGCCAGCCGGGGCATGGCAAGCACAACCTGGTGGGGCGCTACCTGACCGAGCGTTCCAGCCAGGACGCCTCGCCGCCGGACTGGTGCTACCTCTACAACTTCGAGGACCCCTCGGTGCCGCTCTACCTGCAGCTGCCGGCGGGGCTGGGGCGCCAGCTCAGGCGCGACATCGAGGCACTGGTGGAGGAGCTGCGCGGGGCCATCCCGGCGGTGTTCGAGAGCGACGAGTACCAGAACCGCCTCCAGGAGCTGAAGCAGGCCATGGGCGAGCGCCAGCGCGATGCGGTGGAGGCGGTACGCCGCGAGGCCCGCGAGCAGGGCGTGCTGCTGCTCTCCACCCCCAACGGCTTCACCTTCGCCCCCGCCGATGGCGACAGCGACAAGGTGCTCTCGCCCAAGGAGTACGAGAAGCTCCCGCAGGAGCAGCGCGAGCGCATCGAGCACGCGGTGGAGATCTTGCAGCGCAAGCTGACCCAGGCGATCCGCCGCATGCCGAAACTGGCCAAGGAACTGCGCGAGCAGGTCCAGCAGCTCAACGAGGAGGTGCTGCAGACCGCCATCGGTGCTCCCCTGGCCGAGCTGGAGGAGCGCTACCAGAACGAGGAGGGAGTGATCGCCCACCTGGCGGCGATCCGCGAGGCGATCCTGCAGCATGCCGAGTCGTTCATCGCCGACGAGCCCGAGATCCCGCCGGAGGCGATCTTCAGCCGCTGCTACCTCAACTTGCTGGTGGACAACGCTGACACCGAGGGGGCGCCGGTGATCTACCAGGATCTGCCGGGCCACCAGCACCTGGTGGGGCGCATCGAGCATCACGTGCACAACGGCACCCTGCTCACCGACTTCTCGCTGATCCGCGCCGGCGCCCTGCATCGCGCCAACGGCGGTTACCTGGTGCTGGATATCCGCGGCCTGCTCACCCAGCCCGGCGCCTGGGAGACCCTCAAGCGCGTGCTGCGCGCCGGCGAGATCCGTACCGAGTCCCTGGAGCAGGCCTATGGCCTGATCAGCACCGTGAGCCTGGAGCCCCAGCCGATCCCGCTGGACGTCAAGATCGTGCTGCTCGGCGAGCGGCTGCTCTACTACCTGCTGTGCGAGCACGACCCCGAGTTCCTGGAGCTGTTCAAGGTACAGGTGGACCTGGAGGACGAGCTCGAGCGCAGCGACGAGAGCCTGGCGCTCTACGCGCGGATGATCGCCACCCTGGCCCGGGAGGCGGCGCTGGCCCCGCTGGATCGCAGCGGGGTGGCGGCCACCATCGAGCGCGCCAGCCGCCTGGCCGACGACCAGAAGCGGCTGACCGCGCGCCATCGTGATCTCCACGACCTGCTGATGGAGGCCGACCACTGGGCCAGCGTGGCGGGTTCCAGCGTGATCCGCCGCGAGGATATCGAAAAGGCGGTGGCCCAGCAGCTGTGGCGGGCGGGGCGCATCCGCGAGCGCAGCCATGAGCAGATCACCCGCGGCAGCGTGATGATCGCCACCCAGGGGCGCGTGGTAGGGCAGGTCAACGGCCTCTCGGTGCTCGCGCTGGGCGACTTCGCCTTCGGCCAGCCGACTCGTATCACCGCGACGGCCAGGCCCGGCAGCGGCCAGGTGGTGGACATCGAGCGCGAGGCGCGCCTGGGCGGGCGCATCCACTCCAAGGCGGTGATGATCCTGTCGCGCTACCTGGCCGGGCGCTACGCCGGCGAGAGCCCGCTGTCGCTGTCGGCGAGCCTGGCCTTCGAGCAGTCGTATGGCGGCATCGAGGGCGACAGTGCCTCGGTGGCGGAGGTGTGCGCGCTGGTCTCGGCCATCGCCCGGGTGGGGCTTGACCAGGCCTTCGCGGTCACCGGTTCCATCAACCAGCACGGTGAGGTGCAGGCGGTGGGTGGCGTCAACGAGAAGATCGAGGGCTTCTTCGATGTCTGCGTCGCCCGCGGCGAGCTGGCGGGCCAGGCGGTGATCCTGCCGGCCACCAACGTCGAGCACCTGATGCTCAAGCGTGAGGTGCGCGAGGCGATGGAGGCAGGCCGCTTCCGCATCTTCGCGGTGCGCCATGTGGACGAGGCATTGGCCCTGTTGACCGGCGAGACCCTGGGCGAGGGCGACGAGGCGGGCAACTTCCCGGCGGAGAGCCTCAATGGCAGGGTCCAGGCGCGCCTGGCCAGGTTCCAGGAGGTGGTGAAGGCTGCTTCCGGCAACGGTGACGAGCAGGCCGCCGAGGGTGGCGAGGAGGGCGGCGATGACGCCTGAGCTGCCACCCACCGAGCCTGGGCGTTCCACAGCGACCGGGCTATCCCCCGATGAGGCACTGCGGGTATTGGCGCTGCTCGACGACTCCCGCCAGGGGTTGGCGGCATTGGAAGCCGCGGCCGCCCTGGCCGAGCAGGCCCGCGCCGAGCTGGTGGCGCTGTTCGTGGAGGATCTCGACCTGCTGGCCTGCGCCGCCTTCCCCTTCTCGCAGGAGGTGGGAGCCAGCAGCGGGGTGGCGCGGCCGCTCTCCAGCGAGGGCCTGGAGGTGAGCCTGGCCCGCCAGATGCAGAGGGTGCAGCGTGCGCTGCGCCTGGCGGCGGAGGGCCGCGCGCTGCGCCATCGCCTGCAGGTGAGCCGCGGTCAGGTGGCAAGCGTGGCCCTGGAGGAGGCCGGGCCCGGCGACGTGCTGGTGCTGGGCAAGGCGGGCCTCTCGGCGCGCTGGGGTAGCCGCCTGGGCTCCACCAGCCAGCGTGTGCTGCTGGAGGCGCCCTGCGCGGTGATCATCTGGGACGAGCGTCATCCGCCGGAGCCAGGCCCGCTGCGCTACTTCCGCGGCGAGGCACCGGCGCTGCCATGGGGCGAGACCCCGGAGGAGGCGGTGCGCCGCCATCCGCTGTTCCTGGGTCGCGAGGAACTCGCCCCCATGGACGCCCCGGCGCTGGAGCGCTTCCTCGCCCGCGCCCGTCGCGGCGCTCTGGTGATCACCCGCGCACGGCTGATCACGCTGCTGGAGCAAGATGTCGACCTGCTGGCCCGCATCCCGGTGCCGGTGGTGGTGGTGCCGTGAATAGGGAACTTTACCTACTTCTTGTTGTACAAAAACAAGTACAATGTGTTTCGTGCACTTTGAGGAGCCAGTAGTTATGGATACGATCACCTATAGCCATTTCCGTAATCAGCTAGCCAAGGTGATGGATCGGGTCAATGACGATCATGTCCCCGTGCTGATTACCCGGCAAAACGGGAAGCCGGCTATCATCATGTCGGTCGAGGACTTCAAGTCCTACGAGGAAGCGGCTTACCTGATGGCAAGTCCGCGAAATGCCCAGCGACTCAACGAGGCCATCTCCGAGGTCGAGCGTGGTGAGGCCGAAAACCACCAGCTCCTGGAGCCATGATGCTGTCCTGGGCCAGTAGCGCCTGGGAGGATTATCTCTACTGGCAGTCACGCGACAAGAAAACACTCAAGCGCATCAATACGCTGATCAAGGATATCCAGCGGCAGCCTTTTGACGGGCTGGGAGATCCTGAACCACTGCGCCACCAATGGCCAGGGTATTGGTCGCGCCGCATCGATCGGGAGCATCGCCTAGTCTACCGTGTGACTGACCACGCCATCATCATCGTTCAGTGCCGCTATCACTATTGAGCTCACATTCCCCAGCTGACCAAAAAGCGCGACATG
>NZ_AXCA01000111.1:0-678 GCF_000475415.1 Halomonas sp. PBN3
CTGCTTGATGGTGATGGCGCGGCGGATCAGGTGGTCGAGCTCCGCGGGGCTGGCGTCCAGCAGGGTCAGGAAGTGGCGGGTGGCCATGGGCTGCTCCTCGCAAAAACGCTCATCCTAGCCAGCCGCCGGGGGATGCGCAACGCGCCGGGGATCAGTAGAATGGCCTTCACCAAGACCGACCGGCGGACTCGGGTATTCCCCGCCGCCTCAGCATCCGTAACGGGAGACGCCATGAGCACCACCCTCGAGAACATCCAGCGCCAGATCGGCGAGAACCCTATCCTGATCTACATGAAGGGTACCCCCCAGCTGCCGCAGTGCGGCTTCTCCGCCCAGACCGTGCAGGCGCTGATGTCCTGCGGCGAGCGTTTCGCCTTCGTCAACATCCTGGACAACCCGGACATCCGCGCCGAGCTGCCCAAGTACGCCAACTGGCCCACCTTCCCGCAGCTGTGGGTCGAGGGCGAGCTGGTCGGCGGCTGCGACATCGTGCTGGAGATGCACCAGAACGGCGAGCTCGAGACGCTGATCAAGGAGACCGCCGCCAAGCACAAGGATGACGCCGAGCAGTAAGCGTCAGGCGTCGGGCTGCAAGCAAAACCCCGAAGGTGCAAGCCTCCGGGGTTTTGCTTTTGGTGGATGCCCCACCCAGCCTGGGCTCCTTGCTCCTTGCTCCTT
>NZ_AXCA01000112.1:0-76702 GCF_000475415.1 Halomonas sp. PBN3
AAGTCCGACAGGCTGCTAGGCAAACACCAGTGGCCGCGAGGCACGAGCCTTGAGGAAGCGGCGGTGGGCCTGCTTGAAGCGCTCGTCGTCGCAGCGGCGCAACCACTCGTAGGCCACCATGTCGGCGCTCACCGCCACCGCCCCCGCCTGTACCAGCCGCTCCCGGGCCAGGCGCGCCTCCGCCGCGCGGCGGCTGGCGCAGGCCTCGGTAAGCCAGTAGACCTCGTAGCCCGCCGCCAGCAGGCCGAGCCCGGTCTGCATCACACAGATATGCGCCTCGGTCCCGCACAGCACCACCTGCCGCCGACCGCTCTCCGCCAGGGCCGCGCTGAACTCCCGGTTGGCGCAGGCGTCGAAGGTGAGCTTCTGCCAGCGCCGATGCCCCGGCAGCGCCTCGAGCAGCCGCGGCTCGCTGCCGCCGAGCCCCTCGGGGTACTGCTCGGTGAGCCACACCGGCACCTCGAGGGACTCGGCCAGGCCGCCCAGCCAGGCGGCCTCGTTGACCGCCTGGTCGCCGTGCTCGATGACCGGCAGCAGCCCCGCCTGCAGGTCGACGATCAGCAGCAGGCTCTCTTCTCGCGTCAGGCGCATGGCACTCGCTCCCCTGTGGTGTGTTTGTCGTGGAAGCTCCCAGAATAGCCGCTAGAATGGCCTGACTCGACTCTTCCTCCCTCCCCTCACCGAAGACGACACCCCCATGACCACACGATTCGCCAACACCTCGCTCTTCCGCCACCTGCTGATCATGCTGGTGGCGGGCCTCTTCACCCTGGGCCCGGCCCTGCAGGACGCCGAGGCGCGCCGTCTGGGTGGCGGCAAGAGCTTCGGCACCCAGTCGCGCAGCGTGCAGCAACAGCCGGCCGCCACCCAGAACCAGGCCGCCGGCACCCGCTCCACCCAGGGCCGCGCCGGTTCGCGCATGCCGGGCATGCTCGGCGGGCTGCTCGCCGGCGGGCTGCTCGCCGCGCTGTTCTTCGGCGGCGCCTTCGACGAGCTGCGGCTGATGGATATCCTGGTGGTGGCCGGCATCGCCTTCCTGCTCTTCCGGCTGCTGGCCCGGCGCCGGCCGGCGGTGGCGGGCGGCCCCACACCGGGCGCCGAACAGCCCCGTGGCGGCGCCACCGCCCAGCCCTTCCAGGCCAGCGGCGCCCCGCTCGGCGGCGCCTTCGCCGGCGAGCCCGCGTGGTTCGACCGCGAGCGCTTCCTGGGTGGCGCCAAGGAGCACTTCATGACCCTGCAACGCGCCTGGGACAACAACGACCTCGCCGGCATCCAGGAGTACGTCACCCCTGAACTCTACAACCTGCTGCGCGAGGAGCGCGCCAAGCAGCCGGCCAACAACCGCACCGAGGTGGTACGCCTGTTCGCCGAGCTCGGCATGGTGCAGGAGGAGGGCAGCCAGGCCGAGGCCACGGTGATCTTCCACGGCATACTCGACGAGAACGGCGAGCACAACGAGTTCAACGAGACCTGGCACCTGGTGCGCGAACTCAAGGACGGCGCCCCCTGGTACGTGCAGGGCATCGAGCAGAACGCCTGATCACTCCCGCCTGCCGGGCAGCAGCGCCTCGCTGGACTGGTTCAGCAGGCGCTTGAGCAGCGGCGACTCGAAGCGCCGGCGGATGGTGATGGCGTAGAACTCCTCGAACACGCCGGGCAGGGCGCCGAAGTCGCTCAGGCTTCCGGCGCGCAGCTCGTCGCGCACCACCACCGGCGGCATCACCGCCAGGTGGCCGGTGTCGCGGGCCAGCAGGCGCATCAGGGCCATGTCGTCCACCTCGGCGATGATCGTCGGCGATAGCCGATGGAGCTCGCAGAGTCCGTCGAAGGCCTGGCGCACGCTGCTCTCCGGCCCGGGCACGATCAGGCCGCGGCCGGCGAGCCCCTCGGGGAAGGGCGCCAGCGGCCCCAGGCGCGTCGCCCCGATGATGCTCACCGGCTGGCGCGCCAGGCGCTGGGAGCGCCAGGGGTGCTGGTCGTCGCCGCGCACCGACTGGTTGGCCAGCACCACGTCCAGGCGGTGGGCCGAGAGGCGCCGCAGCAGGTCGTCGAGCCCGCCGCTCTGCAGGCTCAGCTCCAGGTCCTCGCGGTCGAGCAGCGGGCGCAGGAACTCCTCCTGGAAGTTGCGCGACAGCGTCGCCACCGCCCCCACCCGGATCACCTCGCGATGGGCATGGCCGCCCTCGGCAAACAGCGCGGTGAGCTCCTCCCCCTGGCGGAAGATGGCCTCGGCATAGTCGAAGGCCAGCCGCCCCGCCTCAGTGAGGCGCAGCGTCCGCCCCTCGCGCAGGAACAGCTTCTGACCTAGGCGCTCCTCCAGCTGGCGGATTTGGTGGGAGAGCGCCGACTGCGAGACGTGCAGCGCCTCGGCGGTGCGGGTCAGGTGCCCCGACCGGGCGACCTGCCAGAAGTAGTAGAGGTGGTGGTAGTTGAGCTTCATGGCCGCGCTCCGGGCGATGGCGTGATTCGTTCTTTTTAAACGAACGATACCTTCTCGATAAACCATTTTTTTGCAACATGGTGCAGGCGGCATAGTACGGGCAACCCGTTCTCAACAGGAGCCCTACCATGACGACCCTGCTCGATGCGGCGATCCATGCGTCGCTGGCGGTATGGCTGGCGCTGCCGGTCGCGCTGCTGCTGCTCGCCGGCTGGTCCGGCCGCGCCACCACCCCCGCCCGCCAGCGGCGCGCCTGGCGCCTGGGCCAGGCGCTGATGGCCGGCAGCTTCCTGGCCAGCGCGGCCATCGGCGCCCTGCTGGTGGCCGATGCCGCGGGCCTTGCCACCGGCCTGCCGGAGGTCGCCGCGCCCCTGGGCCTCTACCCCGACGGCCTGGCGGTGTGGATGGCGCTGCTGATCAGCTTCCTCGGCGTGGTGCTGCTGCGCTTCGCCGATGGCTACCTCGAGGGCGACCGCGGACGCACCCGCTTCCTGCCCTGGTGCCTGGTGGTGCTGGCCAGCGTGCTGCTGCTGGTGTTCACCCACCACCTGCTGGTGATGCTGGTGGCCTGGGTCGGCGTCAGCCTGGCCCTCCACCACCTGCTGACCCTCTATCCCGAGCGCCGCGAGGCGCGCCGCGCCGCCTGGCAGAAGTTCGCCGTCAGCCGCCTGGGCGACCTCGCCCTGCTCGCCGCGGTGGGCCTGCTCTTCCACCACTACGGCAGCTTCGAGCTGCCGGTGCTGCTGGCCGCCGCCGAGGCCACCACCGGCGAGGGCTGGGCACTGCCGGCGGCCTCCGTGGCGCTGGCCCTGGCCGCACTCTGCAAGTGCGCCCAGCTGCCGCTGCACGGCTGGCTGATGAAGGTGATGGAGGCCCCCACCCCGGTCTCGGCGCTGCTCCACGCCGGGGTGATCAACCTCGGCGGCTATGTCTGGCTGCGCCTCTATCCGCTGTTCGACGGCCTTACCCCGGGCCACTTGCTGCTGGTCGCCATCGGCGGCGCCACCGCCATCGTCGCGGTGCTGACCATGCTCACCCAGGCCTCGGTGAAGCACGCCCTGGCCTGGTCCACCTGCGCCCAGATGGGCTTCATGCTGCTGGAGATTGGCCTGGGCGCCTACACCCTGGCGCTGGTGCACCTGCTCGCCCACTCCCTCTACAAGGCCCACTCCTTCCTGGCCAGCGGGCGCACGGTGCGCGCGGCGCGCTGCTCGCGGCTGCCGCTGGCCCCGCTGCAGGAACGCCTGGCGGCGGCGGGCCTCGCCGCCGCGGCGGCGGGGGCCGTGCTGCTGGCCTGGCCCGCCCTGGTCAGCCACAACCCGCTGCTCGGCGTACTGCTGACCCTGGCGGTGGGCGGGGCCCTGCTGGGCTTGCCGGCGGGGCTGGATCGCCCGCGCCGCCGGCTCCTCGCGGCCCTGGCGCTGGCCCTGGTGCCGCTCTATGCGCTGCTCCACGCCGTGGTGGCGCCGGCTCTGCCGCGGGCCGCCGACCCGCTGACCCTGGCCGCCGGCCTGCTTGGTGCCGCGCTGCTGATGACGCTGGTCGGCCTGGCCCTGGCGGTCACGCTGTGGCCCCGGCATCCCGCGGTGGCACGCTGGCGCACCCATTTCCGCCAGGGCCTCTACGCCCACCTGCCGCTGGAGCGCGCCACCGATCGCCTGATGCGCCACCGCCTGCCCGAACCCACCCGGCTTAGCCGCCCGTCCCGGACCGTCACCGCCAGAGGAGAGGTGTCATGACCGCCGTCGCCGCCACCGCCGTCCCGAGCGTCACCGCCGAGCATCAACTGGCCCTCTCGCGTGCCGCCGAGCGCATCGCCCCCACCTGGCCGCTCGACCGCTGGATCGCCGTCAACCCCTGGTGGGGGCTGCGCGACCTGCCCATCGAACGGGCCGAGGCGCTGCTCGCCCGGCGCGGCGGGGGCCGCCTGACCCTCGCCCCCGAGGCCTATCGCCAGGCTTGGGAGCGCGGACGCATCCGCCCCGAGGAGCTGCGCGCGGCGATCGCCCTGAGCGACGCCTCGCTGGACGAGGCCGCCCTGCTGGCGAGCCTGGAACGCCATCAGGCGGCCCCCCGAGTATTGGCGAGCGCCTGGGAACTGGCCGGCGAGGACACCGCCCCGACGACCGACGACGCCTTCGAGGCGGTGGCGGAGTGCTGCGCCGGCTACTTCGACCACCACCAGCAGCGCTGGGAGCGCGACACCACGACCCCGCTCTACGCCTGGTGG
The DNA here is from genome assembly GCF_000475415.1 of Halomonas sp. PBN3. Taxonomy (NCBI): domain Bacteria; kingdom Pseudomonadati; phylum Pseudomonadota; class Gammaproteobacteria; order Oceanospirillales; family Halomonadaceae; genus Halomonas; species Halomonas sp. PBN3. The sequence goes on from NZ_AXCA01000112.1 coordinate 4,671, forward strand.
CAAGACCAGAGCCGTCACGACCGGCGCCTGAGCACCACCCAGCGTCGGCGGGTGGCCACGCTGCCTGACGACGCCTCGGCCGCCCGCAAGTTACTGCTTGCCGAGCTCGCACTGCCGCCCGAGGCGCTGGAGGCGCTGGCCCATGCCCTGCTGCTACGGGTCAATGGCTGGGCCTCCTGGTGCCAGGGGCTGGCCTGGCACACCCCCCATGCCGCCACCCACGCCGGCATCGATCAGCTGCTGGTGATCCTGCTAGCCTGGGAGTGGCTGGGGCTGGCCGAGCTGGATCCCCCACGGCGTGCCCGCTGGGCGGCGCAGTGGGAGGCGACGCCGGCGCCCACCGATCGCGACCACGAGGCCCTGTGGTGCTGGCAGGACGCCCTGGAGCTCGGTTACCAGCGCCGCCTGGCGGCGACCCTGGCCACGCCCCCGGAGCCAAGCCCCATGCCGCGCCCGGCACCCAGCGTGCAGGCGGCCTTCTGCATCGACGTGCGCTCCGAGCCACTGCGGCGCCACCTGGAGGCCGCCTGGGAAGAGGTCGCCACCCAGGGCGTGGCGGGCTTCTTCGGCATGCCCATCACCCACTCGAGCGCCGGGCCGGAGCGCGACCTGCCGCGCCTCCCCGGCCTTCTCGCCCCGCGCTACCGCACCGCCGAGGCGCCGCCGCTGGCCCCGCTGCACCGTCGCTGCCACCGCCGGGAGGCCAGCCGCCAGGGGGTCCGCCATGCCAAGTACCATGCGCTCTCCACCTTCACCCTGGTGGAGACCACCGGTCTCGCCTGGGCCTGGAAGCTGATCCGGGACAGCCGCCGGCGCCCGGCAACCACCCCCGCGCCGACGCCCCTGGAGGGCCCCTTCCACGCCGTCGGCGGCGAGCCGCTGACCACGGTGGAAAAGGTCGAGCTCGCCCGGGGGCTGCTGGACGCCCTGGCGCCGGGCGGCGAGGCCGCCCCGCTGATGGTACTGGTGGGCCACGACTCGGCAAGCGACAACAACCCGCACCACGCCGGGCTGACCTGCGGCGCCTGCGGCGGCCAGGGCGGCGGACTCAACGCCCGCCTGGCCGCGCGGCTGCTCAACGATCCCGAGGTGCGCCAGGGCCTGGCCGCCCACGGTGCCGGTTTGCCGGAGGGCACCCACGTGCTCGCCGCCACCCACTGCACCCTCACCGACCGCGTCACCCTGCATGACACGGAGACGGTGCCAGCGGCACTCACCCCCCTGCTCGGGCGCTTCGAACAGGCGCTGGAAGAGGCCGGGCAGGCTAACCGCGAGGCCCGCGCGGCGGCACTTGGGGTCGCGGCCGAGGACGACGGGACACGCCTCGCCGCCCTGGCCCGGCGCGGTGGCGACTGGTCCCAGCCGCGCCCCGAGTGGGGGCTGGCCAACAACGCCGCCCTGCTGCTGGCCCCGCGGGCGGCGAGCCGCGGCCGCGACTTGGAGGGGCGGGTGTTCCTCCACGAGTACCACCCCGAGCGCGACCCCGACGGCCGCACCCTGGAGGCGCTGATGAGCGCCCCCATGCTGGTGGCCAACTGGATCAACCTGCAGTACTACGCCGCCTCCGTGGATCACGAGCGCCACGGGGCCGGCAACAAGCTGCTGCACTCGGTGGTGGGGGGGCACCTGGGGGTGATCGAGGGCAACTCCCCCCAGCTGCGCATCGGCCTGCCGTGGCAGTCGCTGCACGACGGCAACGACTGGCGCCACGAGCCCCTGCGCCTGACGGTGGTGGTGGACGCGCCCCGCGAGCGCATCGAGGCGGTGCTGGCCCGCCAGCCCGACGTCGCCCGGCTGGTGGAGCACCGCTGGCTGTGGCTCTGCCGCCTCACCGAGGCGGGGCTGGAGCGCTACACGGTGGGCGGCTGGCGCCCCCTCGACTGAGCAGGGGCGGCCTGGATCACTCAGCCGTTGAGCCACCAGGTGGCGGCGTTGAGGCATTGCGGGGCGTAGCCGACGACGCTGACTCTGGCGCTTCAGCCGGTGAGCCACCAGGTGGCGGCATTAAGGTAGGCGGCGTAGCTGACCCAGGCCAGGTAGGGCACCAGCAACCACGCGGCTGGACGCGAGACCGCGGCGAAGCGACACAGGGTGAGCAGGATCAGCCCCCATAGCAGCAGCAGGACCGCCAGCGCCGCGCCCATCCAGTGCAGCCCGAAGAACAGCGGCGACCACAGGGCGTTGGCGGCGAGCTGGGCGACGAAGGGCCACAGGGTGTGCCAGCGCATCGCCGCGGGCGCTTCCAGGGTCGCCCGCCAGGCGGCCAGCGCCATCAGCAGGTAGAGCAGCGTCCAGGCGATGGGGAAGGCCAGGTTCGGCGGGGTGAAGGGGGGCTTGGAAAGCCCCGCGTACCACGCGCCGGGCGGGGTGGCGATGCCGGTCAGGGCGGCCAGCATCACCAGCGCCAGCCAGCCCAGCAGGATCAGCGCGGATCGTGTCGGGGTCATGGTGCCTCCTTGCTATGCGGTTCCGGTATCCTAGGCGCTAGCGATCGCGGCCCGAAAGGGATTTCCCGCGGTACCCGAACATCGGCAGCGGGAGGTGGCCACGTGGAGGACGGCATGGACGAGACCCTGGATGCGATCATCGTCGGCGGTGGCATGGTGGGGGCGGCGGTGGCCGCGGCGCTGGGCCAGGCCGGCCTGCGCGTGGCCGTGGTGGAGGGCGGCCCGCCCCCAGCGGCCATCCCCCCTGAGGCCCCCTTCGACCTGCGGGTGTCGTCGCTCAACCTGGCCTCGCGGCGGCTGCTGGAGGAGGTCGGCGCCTGGGCATTCATTCCCGAAGCGAGGCGCTGCCCCTTCCGCCATATCGAGGCGAGCGACGCCGCCGAGAAGCGCCATATCCGCTTCAGCGCCGAGGCTCTGGAGCTGCCCGACTTCGGCCACTTCGTCGAGAACCGGGTGATCCGCCAGGCGCTGTGGCGGCGCCTCGAGTCGATCCCCGGGGTGACCAGGCTCTGCCACGTGCGGCCGGTGGCCTGGCTGCCCGGCGGGCACCATAGCCTGCTGGAGCTTGACGACGGCCGGATGCTCGCCGCGCGGCTGGTGGTGGGCGCCGACGGCGCCGGCTCCCATACCCGGGAGCTGGCCGGCATCGCCACGCGCGACGAGGAGTACGGCCAGCGCGCGCTGATCATCAACGTGCGCACCCGCCTGCCCCAGCAGGACGTCAGCTGGCAGCGCTTCACCCCCGCCGGCCCCCAGGCGATGCTGCCGCTGCCCGGCCACCACGCCTCGCTAGTGTGGTACGACGGCGCCGAGGCGACCCTGGCCCGGGAGGCGCTGGACGACGAGGCGTTGCGCCTGGCCATCGAACATGAGTTCCCCGCCCGGTTGGGCGGGGTGGAGGCCGTGCTCGGGCGCGCCAGCTTCCCGATCCGCCGTCGCCACGCCGAGCGCTACGTGCGCTCACGCCTGGCGCTGGTGGGGGACGCCGCCCATGTGATCCATCCGCTGGCCGGCCAGGGGCTCAACCTGGGGCTGCAGGACGCCGAGGCGCTGAGCCGGCGGGTGATCGCCGCCTTCCACGCTGGCCGCGACCCGGGCGAGCGCGCGGTCCTCGCCGGCTATGCCCGCGAGCGGCGCCCCCAGACCCTGGCGATGATCGCCGCCATGGAGACCTTCCACCATGTGTTCACCGGGGCGGCGCCGCTGCGCCACGCCGGCGCCGCCGGGCTGGCGCTGGCCGAGCGCCTGGAGGGTGCCAAGCGCGCGGTGATGCGCCACGCCCTAGGGGTGTGACCCCGCCTCAGGCCGGCTCGCCGGCCCTCTCGGCCAGCGCGGCCTGCAGGAACGCCAGCAGCTCGGGCAGTTCCGCCTCGATATGCCGGCTGAGGTCGTGGTCGCCAGGCAGCAGGTGCAGCCGGGTCGGGGTCTCGCCGCGGCCGGCGTAGAGCCGCTCGGCATCCTCGGCGGGGATCACCCGGGGCGCGGCCAGGCTGACCCTGAGGCGCCGATGGAAGAGCGGCAGCAGAGCGCCGACCACACCCACGACCCCGAGGGGTAATGCCCACCACCATGCTGCTACCATCCGGCTCTCCCGTTTCCCCGCCTTCGCGCCCATTCTCCGCATTGGCGGCCGCGGCGTCAGCCGACGCGATGTCGCGGGCACCTGGCGGCGCTGGCCAGCCGGCGTTTTGTTATGTTATAACCTCGCCACGTTTTTCCGGCGCCCAGAGGACCCCATGGCACACCGCAGACACCGGCACCGCCCGGAAGGGCCCTGCCACTTCTCGCTGATGTCGCTCTCGGCGACCCGGCGCCTGCTGCTGGCGGCGCTGCCGCTGGCCGCGCTGTGGCTGGCGGTGGCCTGGGCCATCGGCGGGGGGGCGTGATGTCGCGCCTGCAGCTGGAGGACCTGACCCTGGCCCGCGGCGGGCGTACCGTGCTCGAGCACCTCGAGGGGCGCTTCCAGGACGGCGCCGTGACCGCCCTGGTGGGCGCCAACGGCGCCGGCAAGAGCACCCTGATCAGCGCCATCATGGGCATGCTGCGCCCGGTCGGCGGCCGCGTGGCCTGCCAGGTCCCGAAGGAGCGCCGCGCCTGGCTGCCCCAGCAGCTGGCCCTGGACCTCACCTTCCCGATGAGCGTGGAAGAGCTGATCATGACCGGCACCTGGCCCAGCCACGGCGCCCTCAGGGGCTACTGCGCGGCCCACTACCGCCGCGGCCGCGAGATCATGGCGCGGCTGGGCATCTCCCACCTGGCCCATCGCCAGCTCGGCGAGCTCTCCGGCGGCCAGCGCCAGCGCGCCCTGATCGGCCGCACCCTGATGCAGGAGGCCGAGCTGCTGCTGCTCGATGAGCCCTTCGCCAACGTCGACGTCGAGACGGTGGATGTGCTCATGGATGTGCTGCGCGACATGGCCCGCGACGGTGCCACCATCGTGGTGGTGCTCCACGACCTGGAGCAGCTCTCGCGCCTGGCCGATGACGTGCTGATACTGGCGGGCGGTCACGGCCGTTGGGCGAGCCCCGAATCGCTGCTCGAGCACTACGCCGGGCAACCGCCCCGCGCACCGCGCCTGCCCCTCACCTTCCCGGATACCTTCGATGCTGGAACTGCTTGACGCTTGGCTGCTCGCCCCCCTCGACTACGGCTTCATGAAGCGCGCCCTGGTGGCCGGCCTGGCGCTGTCTCTGGCCGCCCCGCCGCTGGGCGTGTTCTTGATGCTGCGTGGCATGAGCCTGATCGGCGACGCCATGGCCCACGCCATCCTGCCCGGCGTGGCCCTGGGCTTCCTCGCCGCCGGCTTCTCGCTGCCGATCATGAGCCTGGGCGGCATCCTCTCGGGGCTGCTGGTGGCGGTGCTCGCCGGCAGCGTGTCGCAGATGACCGGCCATCGCGAGGACTCCGCCATGGCCAGCTTCTTCCTGATCTCGCTGGCCGCGGGGGTGATGCTGGTCTCGCTGGGGGGCAGCAGCGTCGACCTTACCCATGTGCTGTTCGGCTCGATACTGGCCGTCGACACCACCGCCCTGCTGCTGATCGCCGCCATCAGCAGCCTGATCGTGGTGATCCTGGCGGTGATCTTCCGCGCCCTGGTGGTGGAGTGCCTCGACCCGCTGTTCCTGCGCGGCCAAGGCAGTCCGGTGGGGCTGGTGCACGGCCTCTTCCTGGGCCTGGTGGTGCTCAACCTCACTGCCGGATTCCAGACCCTGGGCACCCTGATGGCGGTGGGGCTGATGATGTTGCCGGCGACCACCGCACGCTTCTGGAGCCAGCGCCTCGAGGGGCTGATCGGCATCGCCATCCTGGTGGCCCTGGTGGCCAGCAGCGGCGGGCTGTTGCTCTCCTACCACCTCAACCTGCCCTCGGGCCCGGCGATCATCCTGCTGGCCGGTGCCGCCTACCTGCTCTCCGCGCTGCTGGGCCGCCACCACAGCCTGCTCGCCCGCTACCGCCGCCGCGCCGCCCCGCTGGGCGCCCCGGAACCCGACTAGTCCCGATGGAGAACCTGCCATGAAAGCCTTCCGCCCCGCCGCCGCCCTGGGCCTCGCCGCCCTGCTCGCCCTGCCCGCCCACGCCGCGGAGCGCATCCAGGTACTGGCCAGCTTCAGCCTACTCGCCGACATGGTCGAGAACGTCGGCGGCGAGCATGTCGCGGTCACCGCCCTGGTGGGCCCCGACAGCGACGCCCACGTCTACTCGCCGCGCCCCAGCGACGCCCGCGCCCTGGCCGAGGCCGACCTGGTGGTCTTCAACGGCCTGCAGTTCGAGGGCTGGATGGAGCGCCTGGTGGACGCCAGTGGCTACCCGGGCCCGCTGGTGGTCGCCGCCGAGGGCATCGAAGAGGTAGCGGAGGCCGAGGAGGCAGATGGCCACGACGATCACGACCATGCCGCCGAGGACGCGCATGGCCATGAGGGCCACGACCACGGCGATATCGACCCCCACGGCTGGCAGGACCTGGGGCTCGGCAGCGTCTATGTGGCCAATATCCGCGACGGCCTGATCGCGGCGGACCCCGACAACGCCGAGGCCTACCGGGCCAACGCCGAGGGCTACCTTGGCGAGATCGAGGCCACCGATGCCGAGATCCGTGCCCTGCTCGCCGAGATCCCCGCCGGCACCAGCGTGATCACCGGCCACGACTCCTTCGGCCATTTCGCCCACGCCTACGGGCTGCGCTTCCTCTCGCCCCAGGGCCTCTCCACCGAGGCCGACCCCAGCGCCGCCGACATGGCCGCTCTGATCGAGGTGATCCGCGAGCAGGAGGTGCGCGCCCTGTTCCACGAGAACATGACCAGCCCGGCCCTGCTCGAGCAGCTCGCCGAGGAGACCGGCCTGCCCATCGCCGGCACCCTCTACGCCGATGCCCTGGCCAGCGAAGGCGAGGCCAGCACCTGGCTGGGCATGATGCGCCACAACGCCAATACCCTCCACGACGCCCTGGCCGAGCCGGGCAACCACGACGCGGCCGACATGGGCGACTCCGGGGATCATGGTCACGAGCATTGAGCTCACGGGGGGACTCGCCAAGGGGCCTTTCGCTACTCGACAGGTGCTAGACTGGCTAAGCGGGCATTGCCAACCAGCGAGGCGGGAGACAGCCACCATGCGACTCACCCGATCCCAGCGAGACATCATCCTTGCCGATGTGCAGGCGCACCTCGGCAAGGAGGTCGAGGTACGCCTCTTCGGCTCACGCCTTGACGACACCCGCCGAGGAGGTGACCTCGACCTGCTGCTGGTCTCGAATCACCCCATCTCCCGCCTTCAGCGAGCCGAACTTAAGCAGGCCCTCGAAGCTCGGCTGCAGCTGCCTGTGGATATCGTGACTTATGCACAGGGAGATGAGCCAGCACCCTTCCAGGCCATCGCCTTGAAACAGGCCAGCCCGATCGATGCCGAGGATGCGGCATGAGCCAGGATCTCCTCCACGAGCAGCAGCACTACCTGGCGCAGTTGCTGGAGGCCATCCAGCGCTGTGCCTGGTTCCTTCATCGGTCCGATGCCAAGATCAACTGGCCCATCGATCCCGAGTGGCTGTCAGAACACAAGAAGGATGTCGATCTCTTCGAGACGCTGGCCGCCATCAACGAACGATTTGCCAAGCTGCAGGATTCACTGGCCTCGGCCATGCGCCACAGTGCCCTGTTGGCAGGAGAGCCATCCGACAGCTTTCTCAAGGTGCTGGCCTTCTTCGAGAAGCAAGGCATCATCGACGCCACCAGCGACTGGCAACGCTGCCGTGCGGTACGCAACATGGCGGCCCATGACTACGCCACCCACTACGCGGAGATCGCGGAGCACTTCAACCTGCTGCACGAACTCGCCGATGTACTCTTCCATGCTGCCCGCCGACTGATCGCCTGGAGTGACGAACAGCTCGGCATCTCGCCTGCCAGTCAGGACTTCTCGCCGGAGTTCGAGCGCATCTTCGTCTGATACATGCCTCACACGACCACCACGGGAGGCGCCTTCGGGCGCCTCTTTACTTTGAGGGAAGCCCCTCTACTACCTTGGCCGTATATGTCGCCAAGTCGCACTATTCGTTCGCAAGCTTGGCAAATTTGCCGCCAAATTTGGCACAAAATGCAAACACCCTGGCTCGATAGGTCAACCCTGCTCTCGCCTTTGCTCCTACCATGGATCCGGGCGCTCCCGTGGCGCCAACCAACGGACAACAACAACGCAAAGGCATCTCCATGATCCCAACCCGTCAGTTTGCTCTGGGCACTCTCGCTGCCTCCATGCTGCTCGCCTCCCAGGCCGCCACCGCCGAGATCACCGACAACGAGATCCGTATCGGCTACCTGGCCGACATGACCGGCGCCTACCGCGACCCCATCGGCCCGCTGGGCGAGGACGCCATCCGGATGGCCATCGAGGACATGGGCGGCAGCGTGGCCGGTGCCGAGGTGGTGCTGTTCAGCGCCGATGACCGCAACAGCCCCGACGTGGGCTCCAGCGTGGTGCGCGAGTGGATCGACGAGCGCAACGTCGACATGGTCACCGGCCTGGTAGCCTCCTCGGTGACCCTCGCCTCGGTCAAGCTGCTGGAGGAAGAGAATCGCCTGGGCCTGGTCAACGGCGCCGTCTCCTCCGGCGTGACCAACGAGAGCTGCTCGCCGAACCATATCCACTGGGTCTACGACACCTGGGCCATGTCCAACGGCACCGCCAGCGCCATCACCCAGGAGGGCAACACCGACTGGTACCTGCTCAGCGCCGACTACTCCTTCGGCCACGCCCTGGAGCGCGACGTGACCCGCGTGGTGGAAGAGAACGGCGGCAGCATCGTCGGCAGCACCCGCCACCCCTTCCCCAGCAGCGATTTCTCGTCGTTCATGCTCCAGGCCCAGGCCTCCGGCGCCGATGTGATCGCGCTGAACAACGCCGGCTCCGACACCATCAATGCGATTCGCACCGCCGGTCAGTTCGGTATCACCCAGGCCGGCCAGATCCTCGCCGGCATGGTGCTGTTCAGCACCGACATTCGCAGCCTGGGACAGGAGATCGCCCAGGGCCTGCAGTTCACCACCGCCTGGTTCTACGACCTCGACGAGGAGGCGCGTGCCTGGGCCGAGCGCTTCCGCGAGCGCACCGGCAGCATGCCCACCCAGGTCCACGCCGGCCTCTACTCCAGCACCCTGCACTACCTGCAGGCCATCGATGCCATCGGCAACGACGAGGCACAGGCGGTTCGCCAGCAGATGGCGGCGACCCCGATCGACGATATGTTCGCCAGCGGCGGCTATATCCGCGAGGACGGCCGCATGGTCCACGACATGTACCTGGTGGAGGTGAAGTCCCCCGAGGAAGCCGTCGACGAGGACGACCTCTTCCGCCTGGTGCGCACCATCCCCGCCGATGAGGCCTTCCGCCCCCTCGACCAGAGCGACTGCCACCTGGTCCAGAACGGTGACACCTGAGCACCTCGCCCTCCCCATCACAACAGCACAATTCGTGGAGATGAGATGACCATGCAGAGCCGCATCCAGCAGCACACCATCGGCGCGGCACTGGCGCGCAGCGCCCGCAAGAACGGCAGCCGCCTGGCCCTGGCCTTCGATGATCGCCGGTGGAGCTATGCCGAGCTCGACCGCGCGGTAAACCGGGTCGCCCACGCCCTGATCGGCGCCGGCCTCACCCCCGGTGATCGCCTGGCGGTCTACGGCAAGAACTCCGATGCCTACGTGATCGCCTGGCTGGCCGCCACCCGGGCCGGCCTGGTCCATGTCCCGATCAACTTCGCCCTGAGCAGCGAGGAGCTCAGCTATATCCTCGAGCAATCGGGTGCCAGCGGCCTGCTCAGCGACCTCAGCCTGGCCGACAAGGTGGAGTCCGCCAGCAGCGCGGTGGACCTGACGCTCTCGGGCACCCTGCACGCCCCTCAGAGCGACGGCTTCGACGTTCTCAAGGCGGCCCTCGCCGAGGGTGACGACACCGAGCCAGCGGTGGAACTCGACGGCCAGAGCCTGGCCCAGCTGCTCTATACCTCGGGCACCACCGCCGCGCCCAAGGCGGCGATGATGACTCACCAGGCGCTGCTCGCCGAGTACATGGCCTGCATGGTGGAGCTCGACATCAAGGCCGACGAGCCGATGCTGGCCGCCCTGCCCCTCTACCACTCGGCCCAGATGCACGTCTTCCTGATGCCAGCCCTGCTGCTGGGGGCCACGGTGCACCTGCGCGAGGCGCCGGCCCCCGACGACTGCCTGGCGCAGATCGAGCGCCACGGCATCGTCTCTTTCTTCGCCCCGCCCACGGTATGGATCGGCCTGTTGCGCCACCCCGAGTTCGACCGCCACGACCTGAGCCGGCTGAAGAAGGCCTACTACGGCGCCTCCATCATGCCGGTGCCGGTGCTCGAGGAGCTGCGCCGGCGCATTCCCGGCGTGGGGCTCTACAACTGCTACGGCCAGAGCGAGATCGCCCCGCTGGCCACGGTGCTGCGGCCCGAGGAGCACGCTACCCGGCCAGCCTCGGCGGGCCGCCCCATCCTCACCGTGGAGACGCGTATCGTCGACGCCGAGATGAACGACGTCCCGCCGGGCGAGCATGGCGAGATCGTCCACCGCTCACCGCAGCTGCTCACCGGCTACTGGGACAAGCCCGAGATGACCGAGGAGGCCTTCCTGGGCGGCTGGTTCCACTCCGGTGACGTGGGCTACCTCGACGAGGCGGGCTATCTCTTCATCGTCGATCGCATCAAGGATGTCATTAACACCGGCGGCGTGGTGGTGGCCAGCCGCGAGGTGGAGGAGGTGCTGTTCCAGCACCCCGCCGTCTCCGAGGTGGCCGTGATCGGCATTCCCGACGAGAAGTGGATCGAGGCGATCACCGCCGTGGTGGTGCTCAAGGAGGGCGAGGAGGTCAGCGAGGCGGCGCTGATCGAGCACGCTCGCGAGCACATGGCGCACTACAAGGTGCCCAAGCAGATCTATTTCAGCGATGCCCTGCCCAAGAGCACCGCCGGCAAGATTCTCAAGCGACACCTGCGCAAGGAGCTTCAAGCGTGACCCAGGCCACTCCCCGGGATGAGCTGACCCCGCTGTTCCACGAGATGATCTGCCGCTTCCTCGACCAGGAGGTCGACCCCCACTACGACGACTGGGAGGAGGCCGGCGAGGTGCCCCGCGCGCTCTGGCGGCGCATGGGCGAGGCGGGACTGCTGGGCATCGACATGCCGGAGCCACTGGGCGGTGCCGGCGCCGATTTCGCCATCACCCAGCTGGTCACCGAGGAGATCTCGCGGCGCGGCTTCGGTGGCCTGGCCAGCGCCTACAACATCCACGCCAATATCGTCATGCCCTACCTGCTGCATATCGCCACCCCGGCACAACAGCAGCGCTGGTTGCCGGCCATGGCCAGCGGCGAGGTCATCGGCGCCATCGCCATGACCGAGCCCGGCGCCGGCAGTGACCTGGCAGGTATGAAGAGTCGCGCCCGGCGCACCGAGAGCGGCTGGCGGCTGGACGGCGGCAAGATCTTCATCACCAACGGCCAGGTGGCCGACCTGGTGATCGTCTGCGCCAAGACCGACCCGGAAGCCGGCGCCCGGGGGGTCTCGCTGTTCCTGGTCGACACCACCCTCCCCGGCTTCTCCCGGGGCCAGCCGATCAAGAAGATCGGCCAGCACGCCAGCGACACCGCCGAGCTGTTCTTCGACGGCATCGAGCTGCCGGAGGATGCCCTGCTCGGCGAGGAGGGCCGCGGCTTCGCCTATCTGATGCAGGAGCTGCCCCGGGAGCGCCTGGGTGTCGGCGCCCAGGCCCTGGGCGCCATGCAGGGGGCCCTGGAGCTCACCCTGGAGTACGTCCAGGAGCGCCGCGCCTTCGGCCAGCGGGTGGGCGACTTCCAGAACACCCGCTTCACCCTGGCCGAAGTGCAGGCCGACATCGAGATGGGCCGCGCCTACCTGGAGAAGTGCATGGCGCAGTATCGACAAGGGGAAATGGGGCCCACCGAGGCCGCCATCCTCAAGCTGCGCCTCACCGAGATGCAGTGCGCCACCGCCGACACCTGCCTGCAGCTGTTCGGCGGCTACGGCTACACCCGCGAATACCCCATCTCGCGTTTCTATCTGGATGCCCGGGTACAGACCATCTACGCCGGCACCTCCGAGATCATGAAGGAGGTCGTTGCCCGCTCGCTGCTGGGCAAGGCCTGACACTGGAGAATTCCCATGCACCTTGATTCCGTCGTCATCCTGGGGGGAGCCCGCACCGCCATCGGCGGCTTCGGCGGCAGCCTCTCGGGCCTCGCCCCCCATGAACTCGGCACCGTCACCGCCCGCGAGGCACTCGCGCGTGCCGGCGTCGAGGCCGCGGCCATCGACCACGCCGTCTACGGCCATATCATCACCACCGGACCGGAGGACGCCTACCTGGCCCGGCATATCGCCCGGGAGGCCGGGGTGCCCGACGAGGCCGGCGCCTTCAACGTCAACCGTCTGTGCGGCTCCGGGGTGCAGGCCCTGCTCTCCGCCGCACAGCAGATCGCCCTGGGCGACAGCCGCCTGGCCCTCGCCGGCGGCGCCGAGTCCATGAGCCGCGGCGCCTACCTGCTGCCGCCCCAGGCGCGCAACGGTCTGCGCATGGGCCACGCCAGCGTCACCGACCTGACCCTGGGCATCCTCAGCGACCCCTTCGGCAGCGGCCACATGGGCTGTACCGCCGAGAATATCGCCGCCCACTACGGCCTCAGCCGCGAGGCGGTGGACCGCTTCGCCATGGAGAGCCACCACAAGGCGGCCCGAGCCATCGCCGAGGGGCGCTTCACGGAGCAGATCGTGCCGGTCACGGTGCGCCAGGGCCGCCAGGAGCGCGTCTTCGACCGCGACGAGCACGTGCGCGACGGCGTCACCCTGGAGGACCTGGCGCGGCTCAGGCCCGCCTTCCAGAAGGAGGGGCTGGTCACTGCCGGCAACGCCTCGGGCCTCAACGACGGGGCGGCCAGCCTGGTGCTGGCCAGCGCCGAGGAGGCCGAGCGCCGCGGCCTGACACCCCGGGCACGGCTGATCACCGGCACCGCCGCCGGGGTCGAGCCGCACCTGATGGGGCTGGGTCCGATTCCCGCGGTGCGCCGCTGCCTGGAGCAGGCCGGCCTGACCATCGACGATATCGATGTCATCGAGTCCAACGAGGCCTTCGCCGCCCAGGCCATGGCGGTCGCCGAGGAACTGGCGTTCCCGGCCGACAAGCTCAATCCCAACGGCGGCGCCGTGGGCCTCGGCCACCCGGTGGGCGCCACCGGCGCCATCCTGGTGATCAAGGCGCTGGCCGAACTCGAACGCACCGGCGGCCGCTACGGCCTGATCACCCTGTGCATCGGCGGCGGCCAGGGCATCGCCCTGCTGATCGAGCGCCTGTGACGAGAGGAGAGCCCCCCATGACCACCGTCAACCCGAAGATCCTGCCGCCCACGCCCTCGGCCACCAACCCGCCGCTGCTGATCGGCGAGCTGCTGGAGAGCGGCGTGCGCATGGCCGGCGACAACCAGATCGTCTACCGCGACCTCGGCCGCCACGACTATCGCCGCTTCCGGGAGCGGGTGCACCAGCTCGCCCACCTGCTCACCGCCCGGGGCGTGCGTGCCGGCGACGTGGTGGCGGTGCTCGACTGGGACAGCCACCGCTACCTGGAGGCCTTCTTCGCCATCCCCATGCTGGGGGCGGTGCTGCACACCGTGAACGTGCGCCTCTCCCCGGAGCAGATCCACTACACCATGGAGCACGCCGAGGATGACTTCGTGCTGGTGCACCAGGACTTCGTGCCGCTGCTGGAGGGGCTACACGAGCGGCTGCCGCGCATTCGCGGCTATCTGCTCTGCCAGGAGGAAGCGGCCGAGGTGGACAGTGCCCTGCCGCTGGTGGGCGAATACGAGTCACTGCTGGCCGACCAGTCCCGCCACTACGACTTCCCCACCTTCGACGAGAACGCGGTGGCCACGCTCTTCTATACCACCGGCACCACCGGCAACCCCAAGGGGGTCTACTTCACCCATCGCCAGCTGGTGCTGCACACCCTGACCGAGGCCAGCACGCTGCAGGCACCGGGGGTCGAGCTGCTCAATCGCGACAAGGTCTACATGCCGATCACGCCGATGTTCCATGTGCATGCGTGGGGCGTGCCCTATACCGCCACCCTGCTCGGCGCCACCCAAGTCTACCCCGGGCGCTACGAGCCGGAGATGCTGATCAAGCTGCTGGTCAGCGAGAAGGTGGACTTCTCCCACTGCGTGCCGACGCTGCTCGGCATGGTGCTGAACGCCGAGCCGGTCGCCTCAGGCCAGGTCGACCTCTCCGGCTGGAAGCTGCTGATCGGCGGCAGCCCGCTGACCCAGGCGCTGGCGCGCCGCGCCCATGAGCTGGGCATCGACACCCGCAGCGCCTACGGCATGTCGGAGACCTGCCCGCTGCTCACCGCCGACGTGCTGCCCCGGGATATCGCCGAGGCCGACTTCGAGACCCAGCTGCCCTGGCGCTGCAAGGCCGGCCTGCCGATCCCCCTGGTCCAGCTGCAGGTGGTGGACGAGAGCGGCACCCCGCTGCCCAACGATGGCGAGAGCGTCGGCGAGGTGCGCGTCCGCGCCCCCTGGCTCACCCAGGCCTACTACAAGGAGACCACCCGCAGCGAGGAGCTGTGGCGCGACGGCTGGCTGCATACCGGCGACGTGGCCACCCTCGACGAGCGCGGCTTCCTGCAGATCCGCGACCGCATCAAGGACGTGATCAAGACCGGCGGCGAGTGGGTCTCCTCCCTGGAGCTGGAGAACCTGATCGCCCAGTGCCCCGGCGTGGCCGAGGTGGCGGTGATCGGCGTGCCCGACGAGCAATGGGGCGAACGTCCCGCCGCCCTGGTGGTGCCCAAGGACCTCAACGCCCCACCGGCAAGCGACGAGGTGCTGGCCTTCCTGAAGCGATTCGTCAGCGAGGGGCGCATCAACCGCTGGGCGCTGCCCTCCTCCATCCGCTTCGTCGACGAGATCCCCAAGACCAGCGTGGGCAAGCTGGACAAGAAGCGTATCCGTCAGGAGGCGTGAGGGCCCCGGCCGCTACCGGGGCAGCGCCAGCGCCCGCCGATAGGCGGCGGGCGTATCCCCGGTCCAGGCGCGGAAGGCACGGCTGAAGCAGGCCTGGTCCTGAAACCCCAGCGCCTCGGCCAGGGTCGTCAGCGGCTGCTCGCTGCGGGTCAGCGCCTGGATGGCGAAGTCCCGCCGGCACTCGTCCTTGACCGCCTGGAAGCGGGTGCCTTCCGCGGCGAGGCGCCGCGACAGGGTACGCACCGACATGTGCAGCGCCGCGGCCACCTCCGCCACCCCGGCGGCATAGGCGCCGTGGCGGGTGAGGTGCTCGCGCACGCGGTGGGAGAGCAGGCGCTCCTCGAAGGAGACGTAGAACCAGTCCGCCGGGGCGCGCTGCAGGAAGGCGCCCAGGTGTCGCTTGGTCTGGCGGATCGGCTCGTCGAGCACCGCCACATCGAAGTAGATGGCGGTCTGGGGTCGGTCGAACAGCAGCCGCCCGGGATAGAAGTAGCGGTAGTCGGCGCTATGTTCGGGCTGCGGGTAGGCGCACTCCAGGGTGATCGGTGGAATCTTGCGGGCGATCATCCAGGAGGCGATGCCGTGGAGCAGCTTGAGCATCAGCTCGTGCACGAGGATGCGACTGCCCGCGGGTGGCCGGTGCTCCACCAGGCCGATACGCACCAGGTCATCGCCATGGCTGACCTCGTAGCCGA
The DNA here is from genome assembly GCF_000475415.1 of Halomonas sp. PBN3. Lineage (NCBI taxonomy): Bacteria > Pseudomonadati > Pseudomonadota > Gammaproteobacteria > Oceanospirillales > Halomonadaceae > Halomonas > Halomonas sp. PBN3. Next base: position 20,356 of record NZ_AXCA01000112.1, read on the forward strand.
AGTCGTCGAGCAGGATACGGAAGAACAGTCGATAGCGGTGCAGTGCCACCTTGAGGGTCGGCGCCTCGAGCAGGCTCAGGCAGAGCAGCTTGAGGGTGCCGCCGCGCAGCGGACGGGCGAAGAAGCCCGGTGTCTCGTCGTCGCAGGCGTTGACCAGCAGCCGGTAGAGGGTGGCGAACTGCTCCACGGTGACCCGGCCATGGGGCGACTCCAGCAGCCGCGGCGAGATGCCGGCGCGGCGCAGCAGGCTGGCGCGCTCGGCCGCCATTCCGGGCACGCCCTGGAACAGCTCACCGACGAAATGCCGCGACACCGTCACCGTCATGTTCTTCGCCTCCTCGCGTCGCCTGGCCCCTGAGTGCCACCGGTTATACCCGATCGCGGCATCGCCGACACTCCTCCCTCCGTCGCCTGTGGCTGGCCGGCGTTCTGTGCCACCATTCCGGCCTGACCCGTGTCAGCCCATTCCAGCGCCAGGGAGGCCGCCATGCTCGAGTTCCGCCAGGTCCACAAGGCCTATGCCACGCCCCAGGGGCCCCTCGAGGTGCTCGCCGGGGTCGACCTGACCCTGGAGGCAGGTCGGAGCCTGGCGCTGATGGGGGAGTCGGGCAGCGGCAAGTCCACCCTGCTGCACCTGGCCGCGGGGCTCGACCTGCCGGATACCGGCGAGGTGCGCCTGGGGGGCCGGGCGATCTCCACCCTCGCCGAGCCCGAGCGGGCACGCCTGCGCCGGGAGTCGCTGGGCCTGGTATTCCAACAGTTCCATCTGGTGCCCAGCCTGACGGTACTCGACAACCTCCGCCTGCAGGCCCGCCTGGCCGGCCGCGAGGATAGCGCCTGGTCGGCCGAGCTGATCGCGCAGCTGGGCCTGGCGGGACTCGAGGGCCGCTACCCGGAGCAGCTCTCCGGTGGCCAGCAGCAGCGCCTGGCCATCGGCCGTGCCCTGGCGCCGCGTCCACCGCTGCTGCTGGCCGATGAGCCCACCGGCAACCTGGACGAGGCCACCGCCGGCGAGGTACTGGAACTGCTGCTGTCGCTGGTCCACGAGACCGGCTGTGCGCTGCTGATGGTGACCCATAGTCCGCTCATCGCCGCGCCGCTGGATCGCCGCCTGGTACTCTCCCGTGCCCGGCTGATCTCGGCAGACAAGGCCGCGGAGGAGGCGTCATCGTGATGGCCACCCAGCTCGTCACGCTGCTCACCACCCTGCTTTCCCACTATCGCCGCCACCCCGGCCAGCTGGCCATGCTGCTGCTGGGCCTGTGGGTGGCCAGCGCCCTGTGGAGCGGCGTCCAGGCGATCAATGCGTCGGCGAAGGAGAGCTACGCCCGCGCCGAGGCGCTGTTCACCACCGGGCTCGACCGCCTGGAGCGCCTCGACGGCAAGCCCCTGGCGCACGACGACTTCCTCACCCTGCGCCGCCAGGGGGTACCGGTCTCGCCGCTGCTGGAGGGCGAGCTCAGCGCACCCGACGGCACGCGGCTGACGCTGATCGGCATCGACCCCCTCACCCTGCCCGGCGACAGCGCCTTCGCCACTGCCGGAAGCACAGTAGAGCTCACCGGCTTCCTGTCACCGCCGTGGCAGACCCGGCTCGCCCCGGACACCCTGCCCAGCCTGGGCCTCGATGGCGACGCTGCCCGGGGAGCAACCCCGCGCCTGGCGGCGGGCCGGCTGCCGCCGCTGAGCCTCGCCCCCTCGCTGCCGCCGCACACCCTGGTGATGGATATCGCCGCCGCCGCGACGCTGCTGGAGAGCGGCGAGACCCTGAGTCGGCTGGTCTCCGCACCGGGGGCCCTCGCGGCCGCACCACCGGGGTTGGCGCTGACCCGCGCCACCGCCCTGGTCTCGCCGGGTCAGTTGACCCAGAGCTTCCACCTCAACCTGACGGCACTCGCGCTGCTGGCGCTGATCGTCGGCCTGTTCATTGTCCAGGCGGCGCTGGGCCTGGCCCTGGAGCAGCGCCTGGAGATGCTGCGCACCCTGCGTGCCCTGGGGGTCTCCGGCCGCACCCTGGTCACGGGCCTGGCCCTGGAGCTGGTGCTGCTCGGCGTGGTCGGCGCCCTGGCCGGTATCGCCGGCGGCGTCTGGCTGGCCCGGGCGCTGCTACCCGACGTGGCCGCTACCCTGGGCAGCCTCTACGGCGCCGGGGTAGGCGTGGAGCTGCGCCTGCCCTGGCACTACTGGTTCGGCGGACTGGCGGTAACCCTGGGTGGGTTGCTGCTGGCCGGCTCGGGCGTGCTGTGGCGGGCCGCGCGCCTGTCGGTGCTCGACCTGGGCCGCGCCCAGGCGTGGCGCAGCGGCTATCAGCGCCAGCTCGGGCGCATGACCCTGGCCGGCGCGGTAATCGCGGTTGCCGGCCTGGCGCTGTGGGGCTGGCTGTCGCGGCAGCCCGCCGGCGAGGGGCTGGCGGCGGGCTTCGTGCTGATGGCAGTCCTTCTGCTGGTGGGCGCGCTGTGGCTGCCGCCGTTGCTGGCGGCGACCCTGGCGGGGCTTGCCCGGCTGGCACGACGCCGCCCGCTGGCCCAGTGGGCCCTAGCCGACCTCGAGCTGCAGCTGCCGCGCCTGTCGCTTGCGCTGATGGCGCTGCTGATCGCGCTCTCGGCGAGCCTCGGGGTCAACAGCATGGTGGGGGGCTTCCGCCTGACCTTCCTGGAGTGGCTCGACCAGCGGCTGGTGGCCGACCTCTACCTGGATCCCCCGGCGGAGCGCTTCGCGGCGGTCCACGCCTGGCTGGGCGAGCGCCCCGAGGTGGTCGAGCGCCTGGTCACCCGCCATGGCGAGAGCACCCTGCTGGCGGTCGAGGCCGCGGGGGCACCGCGCCTGCCGGAGCGGCCGGTGTCGCTGTTCGGCCTGACCCCGGGGGAGCGGCTGACGCCGACCTGGCCGCTGCTGGAGACCCAGCGGGGCGTGGACGCGGCCTGGACTTCGCTGCGTGAGGGCGGCGCCTTCATTAACGAGCAGCTGGCCGTCGCCGAGGGCATCGCCCCCGGGGACCGCCTGACTCTGGCCACGCCGGGCGGCGGGGAGGCGCTCGCCGTGGCGGCGATCTATCCCGACTACGGCAACCCTCGCGGCGAGGTGCTGATGACCGCCGCCGAGCTGGGCAGGCGCTTCTCGGCACCGCCGGACTCCATCGGCATCGTGCTGGCCCCGGGTGCCGACGACGAGGCCCTGGGCGCGGCGCTGGGCAGCGAATTCGCCCTGGGCCGCGACGCCCTGCGTGACCAGGGCGAGGTCAAGCGCATCGCCACCGGCATCTTCGAACGCACCTTCACCATCACCCGGGCACTCAACGCCCTGACCCTGGCGGTGGCGGCGCTGGCACTGCTGGCCAGCCTGCTGGCCCAGGCCCGTGAGCGCCGCCGACGGCTGGCACCGCTGTGGGCTCTGGGGGTACCGAGAGGCCAGCTGCTGGGCGTCCAGCTCGCCCAGCTGGGTGGAGCGGCGCTGGCGGTGGGCCTGGTCGCCGTGCCGCTGGGTATCGCCATCACCTGGGGCCTGGTGGCGGTGATCAACGTGGCGGCCTTCGGCTGGCGGCTGCCGCTGCACCTCTTCCCGGGGGAGATCGCCCTGACCCTGGGAACGGCCGTGGCGGTGGCGCTGCTCGCCGCGGCACTGCCGGCGCTGCGCCTGTGGCGCACCCCGCCCCGGGCCCTGCTGGCCGAGGAGGCAAGATGATGCCACGAGCGACCAAGCATGCCGCCCCATGGCGCGCCCTGCTGCCGGCCGCCCTGCTGGGCATATTGGTAGCCCTCGCCGGCTGCGACGAGGCCCCACCCGAGCGCTCGGGGGCCGGCTTCGCCGGGCTCGGCGAGAGCACCGCCGGCTTCGTGCAGGCCGGCCCGGACACCACACTGCGCTTCCCCGAGGATCACGGTGCCCACCCCGACTACCGCATCGAGTGGTGGTACCTCACCGCCAACCTGGAGGATGAGCACGGCGAGCCGCTGGGGTTGCAGTGGACCCTCTTCCGCCAGGCGCTCTTGTCATCGGAAACGACGCCGCCGGCGGAGCGCCCCGCGCCTACCCCCTGGGCCGCCGAACAGTTGTGGATGGCGCATATGGCGGTCTCGCGCGGCGAGCGACACGCCGTGGCCGAGCGCTTCGCCCGCAGCCACTCGGCGGCACCTTCTCGGGGAATCGAGAGCCAGGCCGGCGCGGAGGCCTCCCCCTTCCGCGCCTGGCTCGACGACTGGGAGCTGGCAAGCGCCGTGACGGACCCGGGGAGCGACACCTTCGAGCACCTCACCCTCACCGCCTTCGAGGGCGAAGGAGAAGCGCGCCTCGGCTACCGCCTCACCCTCACCGCCGAGGGGCCGCTGGTGCGGCACGGTGACGACGGCTTCAGCCAGAAGGCCGCCGACGGCCAGGGCTCCCACTACTACAGCCAGCCCTTCTGGCGGGTAGAGGGCGAGGTCACCCTGGACGGCGAAAGCCACGCGGTCAGCGGCCGCGGCTGGCTCGACCGCGAGTGGAGCAGCCAGCTGCTGAGCCCCGACCAGGCGGGCTGGGACTGGTTCTCGCTGCACCTGGACGATGGCCGCCGGCTGATGGCCTTCCGGCTGCGCGGCGGCGGGGCCGACGACGGCGACTACCGCTCCGGCAGCTGGATCGCACCGGACGGCACCACCCGCCCGCTGGGCCCGCAGGCTCTGGCGATAACCCCGCTGGCCACCTCCCCGGTGGCGGGGCGCGAGGTGCCCACCCGCTGGCGGCTGGCGGTGCCCGGGGAGGATCTCGCGTTGGTGGTCGAGGCGCCCCATGCCGAGCGCTGGATGACCACCACGGTGCCCTACTGGGAGGGCGAGGTGGTGGCCCGGGACCCACGGAGCGGTGAGCGGCTGGGGGTCGGCTACCTGGAGATGACCGGCTACTGAGCCGTTTGGGGGCGGGGAACACAGGATTATCGCTGAGTGAGCGATAATGTTTCTCGCCAAGCCCCGATTATCTCCTCCCGGGGTGCTGGTAGAGTGGTCGGCATCACCGACGCCACCCATTCAAGGAGAGCCAAGATGCTGCCCAGCCTGTTCATCTCCCACGGTTCACCGATGCTGGCCCTGACCGAGACCCCGGCCCACGCCTTCCTGCGCGACCTGGGCCGCGACTATCGCCCGCGTGCCGTGGTGGTGGTCTCGGCCCACTGGGCCAGCCGCCAGCTGCTGGTCAGCACCAGCGCACGCCCGGAGACCATCCACGACTTCGGCGGCTTCCCCCGGGAGCTCTTCGCGGTCCAGTACCCGGCACCCGGCGAGCCCGAGCTGGCCAGGCGCCTGGCCCGGGAGCTCAACGCCGTGCCCACCGAGCGCGGCCTGGACCACGGCGCCTGGGTGCCGCTGTCGCTGATGTTCCCCGCGGCCGAGGTGCCGGTGGTCTCGCTGTCGCTGCCGATGCTGTGGTCCAACGCTGAGCTGGTCGCCCTGGGCGAGCGGCTCGCCGCGCTGCGCGAGGAGGATATCCTGGTCATCGGCTCCGGCAGCCTGACTCACAACCTCTACGAGATGCTGCCGCTGGACGCCGAGATGCCGCCCTGGGTGGGCGAGTTCGCCGACTGGGTCGAGGCGCGGCTGGCGGCGGACGACCGCGAGGCGCTGCTGGCCTGGGAGCAGGGCCCCAAGGCCCGCGAGAACCACCCCTCGCCGGAGCACTTTCAGCCGCTGCTGGTGGCGCTGGGCGCCGGCGGGCCGGGCAGACGCCTGCACCACAGCGTGGAGCACGGTGTGCTGGCCATGGACGTCTACGCCTTCGCGTGAGGAGCGATGCTCCCCGACAGTAACGAGGCCGCCCCGTTACCGGGGCGGCCTCGTCTCATTGCGAGCCAATGTCGCGAAATCAGGCGTCGGGAATCTCCAGCGCCTGCTGCACCAGCGGCCAGGCCGGCTCGCCATCACGGGTGGTCACGCCCTCGAGGAAGGCCTCGACCCGCTCGGGATTGTCGCGCAGCCACTGCAGGGCGACCTCCTCGGGCTCGCGCTCCTCGTAGCTGAAGCCGAGAATCATGGCGCTCTGGTCGTCGGCGCTGAATACCAATTGGTCGAGCAGCCGGGTAGCGTTGGGATTGGACTCGGAGAAGTCCGTGGTCACCAGCGTCTTGACGTCGCTGCGCCCCTGGTCCGGCCCCCACATGTCCTCGGGGTCCTCCAGGTACCTGACGTCGTATTCGATGTTCATCCAGTGCGGCGTCCAGCCCGCGAAGACGATCCACTCCTCGCGGTCCAGCGCCGAGTCCACTGCGCTGAGCATGCCCGGCGTGGAGGTCTCGGAGAGGGTCCAGTCGCCGAGGCCGTAGGTGTCGTCGTCCACCGCCCCGTTGAGGATCTCGCTCATGCCGGAGCCTACCTCGATGGAGTAGATGGTGCGCTCGAGCTTCTCGGCGAACTCCTCGTCGGCCAGATCCTCGGCGGAGGTCACGCCGGCCTCATAGACATAGGTGGGCACGGCGAAGCCCAGGCGGGCACCGTCGACGTTGTTGCCCAGATCGACCAGCACCTCCTTCTCCATGGTGGTCTCGTACATGCCCTGCTGGCCCGGCAGCCAGGCGGCAAGGAAGGCATCCAGCTCGCCCTGGGTGAGGGCCTCGTAGGTAATGGTGGAACCGAGCTCCTCCTGGCTCACCTCATAGCCCAGCGTCTCGAGCAGCTGGGCAGCCAGGGCGGTCTTGACGGTAACCCCGGGCCAGGCGGGCACGGAGAAGCGCACCTGGGCCGGCTCCTCGGCGAGGACCGCACTGCTCCAGGTCAGAGGGGCAGCCAGCAGGGCGCCGGCCAGCGCCAGGGTAAGGGTAAGGGTAAGGGGACGACGGGACAGGTTCATCGGGTCTCCTTGGCAGGTCATGCCATGCATGGATTCGAGCATGACCTTATCGCCCGTCGGAGAGGATGGCAAAAACGCCGCCCGCAGGCGGCACCTGGCCAGTGGCGCGTCCTCAGTCGCCCATGGCGGCAAGGCGATCGGCCTGGACCACCTCGATCCAGTAGCCGTCGGCGTCCTTCACGAACACCACGTCCTTCATCTTGCCCTGGTCGGCGCGCTTGACGAAGGTGACGTCGTTGGCGTCGAACCACGCCTCGGCGGCGTCGAGATCCGGCACGCTGAAGCAGATATGGCCGAAGCCCTGGGGCTCGGCATTGCCGTCGTGATAGGCGAAGTCGGTCTGCTCCTCGGTGCCCCAGTTGTGGGTCAGTTCCAGCAGGCCCTTCTGGCTGAAGGTCCAGACGGTGCGCTGGCCGGCGTCCTCCGGCACGTCATCGCCCTGCTCCAGCCGGGCCAGGAAGTAGAGCGAGAACTGCATCTCCTCGAAGTCGAGGCGACGCACCACCGACATGCCGAATACCCTCGAGTAGAAGGCCAGGGCCTTCTCGGGATCCTTGACCCGCAGCATGGTGTGATTGAGGCGGAAGCCCTGGGACTCGGCGGTGGGGGCCTCTACGCCGGGGTGTTGTTCGCCGGTAAAGCTCATGTCGACTCCTTGTGATGCGTGGCTGTACGCTCGGATATGGGGATGATGGTGGCACTTTTCCAGGAGCTTCCCGCGGTCTTTCCCCCATGGCTTCCCCACCAGTGGCGGCCAGCGCTAATGTAGGGGGATATCCACTGCAAGGAGCGATTCGCATGCCGGTTCGTGATCTCTGGCGGGTGTGGCTACTGATGGTCGCCCTCACCCTGCTCGCCGGCTGTGCCGGCAAGGAGCTGGCGGTGGAGGACCCGCCGCCCCACGAGGGCCTCTCCATCGACCGTGTGCTGATCCTGGCCGCCGCCGAGCGCGCCCTGGGCACGCCCTACCGCTTCGGTGGCAACACGCCCTCGGGCGTCGACTGCTCGGGACTGGTGCAACTGGCCTATCAGGCCGCCGGTATCCCCGTGCCGCGCACCGCCGATGACCAATTCCGGGCCCTGCCGGAAGTGGATCGCGCCCGCCCCGGCGACCTGCTGTTCTTCGATACCAGCGGGGGTGGCAAGGCCAGCCACGTGGGTATCTACCGCGGCGACGGGCAGATGATCCACGCCCCCGGCCGTGGCCGCCGGGTAGAGACCTCGCCGGTGGAGATCGCCTACTGGCAGGAGCGCTTCCTGGGCGCCGCCGCCCCGGCCCCCTGACGCCCGAGGTAGCGCACAGCATTCCGGGCCAGGGCTTAAGCCTGCGTTAAGTTGTCGAGACCAGAGTATCGGTGAAACGTCATGGAGACGACCCGATGCCTGAACCGAGACGACTGCCCTGCCTGCCGGCCGCGACCACCCCCTCGCCGCTGCAGTGGCGCGAGGCGCGCCACTGGACCCGGCGCCGCCGCCTGGAGCACCTGATCCGTCGCCGCTTCGCCGAGGAGCATGGCGCCTCCATCACCCAGCTGCTGCCGCGCCTCTTCGGCCTGTGGCTGGGTGAGCGGGCCGAGGCCGCGGTGGGGGTGCGCTCGGCGGCGAGCGGCCCGCTGTTCCAGGAGCGCTACCTGGACGTTTGCGCCGAGCGCCTGCTGGCCGAACGCTTCGCCCGCCCCGTGGCCCGCCACCAGGTCGCCGAGATCGGCAACCTGGCCAGCCGCCGTCCCGGCCTGCAGCGTCCGCTCTTCCTGCATCTGGTGGACCAGCTCGGCCGCGAGGGCATCGGCTGGCTGCTGTTCACCGCCACCCCCGAGGTGGCCAACGGCATTCGTCGCCTGGGCCTTACCCTGGAGCCGGTGATGGTCGCCGACCCGGCACGCCTCGGCGCCGAACAGGCCAGCTGGGGCCGCTACTATGAGCGCCGCCCTTGGGTCATGGCCGGCGACCTGCGCCGCGCCCATCGTGAACTGGGAGAACGCGGCCTGCTGCCCTCGAGCCTGCCCCGTCCGGCGGAGGTAGCCCATGCGCACCTCGCCTGAGGCCTTCCTCGCGCAGCTGACCCACCACGCCGAGGAGCGCCCGACCCGTATCGCCCTGGAGGAGGGGCAGCGGCGGGTCTCCTTCGCCGAACTGCCGGGCGAGATCGAGTCACGCCGACAGCGGCTGGCCGATGCCGGCGCCGCGCGGGTCGCCCTGGCCCTGGACAACGGCATCGACTGGGCGCTGTGGGACCTGGCGCTGCTGCAGGATGGCCGCGTGGCGGTGCCGGTGCCCGCCTTCTTCAGCGCTGCCCAGCGCCACCACCTGGTGGAGGCTGCCGGGCTCGACGCCTGGATCGGCCCCGGCGGCGAGGCCCATGGCTTCGCTACCACGCGGGACCCGGCCCTCGCCACCCGACACATCGCCTCGCCACCGGAGCTGCATCCCGGCACCACCCGCATCACCTTCACCTCCGGCACCAGCGGCACTCCCAAGGGAGTCTGCCTGGATGCCGCCGCCCCGCTGGCCGTGGCCGAGAGTATCGCCGCGGTAGTCGAACCACTGGGCATCGAGCGGCACCTGGCGATGCTGCCGCTCGCCACCCTGCTGGAGAACATCGGCGGCCTCTATGTGCCGCTGTGGCTGGGCGCCACCGTCTGCCTGCCCGGGGTCGCCGAGCTGGGCTGGAGCGGCGCCAGCGGCTTCGACCCGCACCGGGCGCTGGCCTCCCTCGACGCCTGCCGGCCCCACAGCCTGATCCTGGTACCCCAGCTGCTGCAGGCGCTGGTAGAGGCGTCCCCGAAGGCCCCCGAGAGCCTGCGCTTCGCGGCGGTGGGTGGCGCCAGGGTCGCCGATACCCTGCTGGCGCGTGCCCGGCACGGCGGCTGGCCGGTCTTCGAGGGCTACGGCCTCTCGGAATGCGCCTCGGTGGTCTGCCTCAACCGTCCCGGCGAGTCCGCCCGAGGCGTGGGCCGGCCGCTGCCCCATGCCAAGGTGCGCCTGGCCGACGACGGCGAGGTGCAGGTCCAGGGGGCCAACATGCTCGGCTATCTCGGTGAGCCGACGTCCACCTCGGCCTGGCACGCCACCGGTGACCTGGGGCACTGGGAGGGCGACGCCCTGGTGCTGGAGGGACGACGTCGCGAGGTCTTCATCACCGCCTACGGCCGCAACGTCGACCCCCAGTGGGTGGAGGGCGAGCTCTGCGCCCGCCCCGCCATTGCCCAGGCCCTGGTGCACGGCGAGGCGCTGCCCGCCAACCGCGCGCTGCTGGTGCCTGCCTCGGCGGAGGTCGACGACACCATGCTGGCTGCCGCGGTGGCCGAGGCCAACGCCGGGCTGCCCGACTACGCCCGGGTCCACGAATGGCGCCGCAGCGCCCCCTTCACCCCCCACAACCACCAGCTGACGGCCAACGGCCGCCTGCGCCGCGACGCCATCCTCGCCGCCCATGGCGGCTGGCTGTGTGCCGCACCCACTCGACCCGAGCCGCACCTTTCACAGGCGCCACAAGGAGTGACCCCATGACCCCATACCAGCAACTGCAGCACGCCACCCGTGAAGAGCGCGACTGGCTGCTCTCCACTCCGCTGCTGACCCGCGCCCTGGCCGGCCGGGTGAGCCGTGACGAATACCTCGCCTTCCTCGGCCAGGCCTACCACCACGTGCGCTTCACGGTACCGCTGATGATGGCCTGTGGCGCCCGCCTGCCGGAGCGTCTGGAGTGGCTGCGTGGCGCCCTGGTGGAGTACATCGAGGAGGAGCACGGCCACGAGCAGTGGATCCTCGACGACATCCGCGCCGCCGGTGGCGATGCCGCGGCGGCCGCCGCCCGCCCGGCGGACCCCGCCACGCGGCTGATGGTGGCTGCCGTGCGCGACGAGATCGAGCATGGCCACCCGGTGGGCTTCTTCGGCATGGTCCAGGTGCTGGAGGGCACCAGCACGGCGCTGGCCACCCAGGCCGCCGAACGGCTGCAGGCGAGCCTCGACCTCCCCGACGAGGCGGTGCGCTACCTGACCTCCCACGGCAGCCTGGATATCGGCCACCTGGCCTTCTTCGAGGGGCTGGTGAACCGCCTGGAGGAGCAGGACCTGGCGGCGGTGATCGACACCGCCAAGCTGGTCTACCGCCTCTACGGCGCCATGTTCCGCGGCGTCGAGACACGCTGTGCCGGCGGCAATGCCGCCCGGGAGCTCTCCGATGCGCTGGTCTGACCGCCTCGCCCGACGCCCACGGCTGCCGGAGGGGGGCTGGCCCGCCCAGCGGGTGCTGATCACCGGGGCCAGCGGCGGCATCGGCCAGGCGCTGGTGGACGAGTTGGCCGCCGCCGGGGCGCAACTGCTGATCACCGGCCGCCGAGCGGAGGCCCTCGCGGCCACCGCGGACCGCCATCCCGACCGGGTCACCGCGCTGCCCGCCGACCTGACCCGCGCCGAGGAGCGCGCCAGGCTCGTCGCCGCGGCGCGAGAGGCGGACATCAACATGCTGATCAACGCCGCCGGGGTGAACCGGGTGGCGCTATTCACCGAGGGCTCCGATGCCGAGATCGAGCGGCTCATTGCCCTCAACCTCACCGCCACCCTGCAGCTGACCCGCGCCCTGCTCCCCCAGCTGATGGCGGCACGCCAGGGCTGGGTGGTCACCCTGGGCTCCACCTTCGGCACCCTGGGTTACCCCGGCCAGGTCGGCTACTGCGCCACCAAGTTCGCCCTGCGCGGCTTCAGCCAGGCCCTGCGCCGCGAGCTCGCCGACACCCGGGTGCGGGTGCTGCATGTCTCGCCCCGGGCCACCCGCACCGCCATGAACGCCCCCGAGGTGGAAGCCATGAACGCGGCCCTGGGCAACGCCATGGACAGCCCCGCCCGGGTAGCCCAGGCGGTTCTCAGCGCCGTCGAGCGCGGCCGCCAGGAGGCCCAGCTGGGCAGGCCCGAACGCCTCTTCGTGCGCCTCAACGCCCTGCTGCCGGGGGTGGTCGACCGCGCCCTGGCGCGCCAGCTTCCCGTCATCCGCCGCTTTATCGGCACTTCGGAGACCACGCCATGAACACGCTACGCTTCTCTCACCCTGTCATCTCTCGTCTTGTCGCCACGCTGCTTGTCGCCGGCCTCGGCGGCCTCTGCGCCATCACCGCCCTGGCCGCGAGCGATGGCGGTGGTTCCGACCCGAGTGTGGCTGCACTGCAGTCCCGCTGGGCCGAGATCCGCTACGAACTGCCCGAAAGCCAGCAGGCCAAGGCCCTCGAAGAGCTGGGCAAGGAGGCCGAACGCCAGCTGGCCGAGCACCCCGACTCCGCCGAGCTGCTGATCTGGTCCGGCATCGTGCGCTCCAGCCAGGCCGGCGCCGAGGGCGGGCTGGGGGCGCTGGGCCTGGTCAAGCAGGCGCGCGGCTATCTGGAGGCCGCCCTGGCGCAGGACCCGCTGGCGCTGAACGGCTCCGCCTACACCAGCCTGGGGGCCCTCTACTACCAGGTACCGGGCTGGCCGATCGGCTTCGGCGACGACGACAAGGCCGAGTGGCACCTCAAGCGGGCGCTCACCATCAACCCCGACGGACTCGACAGCCTCTATTTCTGGGGCGACTATCTGCACCAGCAGGGTCGCGATGCCGAGGCGCGCCAGGCCCTGGAGAAGGCCCTGCAGGCGCCGCCGCGGCCCGGCCGCGAGCTCGCCGATGCCGGCCGCCGCGAGGAAATCCGCCACCTGCTGTCGCAACTGGAGCAATGACCCAACGATGCGCATCCTGCTGGTCGAGGATGACCCGAGCCTGGCCTCGGGCATCCGCCTGGCCCTCAAGCCAGAGCACTACACCGTGGACCATCTCGCCGATGGCGCCGTGGCACTCACCGCCCTGCAGGGCAGCGAACCCTTCGACGCGGTGATCCTCGACCTGGGCCTGCCCGGGCTCGACGGCATGCGGGTGCTGGAAGCCGTGCGGCGCGGCGGCAATCGGATCCCGGTGCTGGTGCTGACCGCCCGGGACGCCGTCGACGACCGCATCAAAGGCCTCGACGCCGGCGCCGACGACTACCTGGTCAAGCCCTTCGAGGTCGCCGAGCTCAAGGCACGCCTGCGTGCCCTGCTGCGCCGCAGCCAGGGCCAGGCCAGCCCAATGCTGGAGTGTCGCGGCATCCGCCTCGATCCCGCCAGCCGGGAAGTGTGCTATCGCGGCGAGGTGATCCCGCTCTCGCGCCGCGAGTTCACCCTGCTCCAGGAATTCATGGGCCACCCCGGGCGGGTCTTCACCCGCGACACCCTGACCCGGCTGGTCTACGGGTGGGAGGAAGACGTGGAGAGCAACGCCATCGAGGTGCATGTCCACCACCTGCGTCGCAAGCTCTTCCCCGGCCTGATCCGCACAGTGCGCGGCATCGGCTATGTGCTGGACCGCGCGCCGCAGGAGGCCGAGGTGTGACCTCCATTCGTCGCCGAACCCTGGGACTTGTGCTGCTGGTGTTCGGGGTCAGCATGCTGGCCATCGGCCTGGTCAGCTATCGTTATGCTGCCCACGAGATCGAGGAGCTCTACGATGCCAGCCTGGCCCAGAACGCCCGCCTGCTGGAGGGCCTGATCCAGGCGCCGCTGCCGGACGACCAGCGCGAGGCGCTGCTGGCGAGCCTGGAGAGCGCAGTGGCGCGCGCCGAGCAGTCTGACAAGGAGCTCCCCGGTCACCGCTACGAGAGCAAGCTGGCCTTCCAGCTGTGGGAGGAAGACAGGCTGTTGCTGCGCTCGGCCAGTGCCCCGCCCGAGCCCTTCACCGAGGCGCCACCCGGCTATGCCAGCAGCCGGGTGGCCGGCCACGATTGGCGGGTCTATGTCCTCGACCTGCCCGAGCCGTCGCGGCGGGTGATGGTCGCCGAGCGCGACGACGTGCGCGGCGAGCTGACTCGCGCCGTGGCCCTGCGCACCCTGCTGCCGGACCTGGTCGGCCTGCCGCTGCTGGCACTGCTGCTGTGGTGGGCCGCCGGCTGGGGATTGCGGCCGCTGTCACGGCTGGCCGCGGCGATCCGCCAGCGTGATCCCCACAACCTGCAGCCACTGGTGATGCGCCCCCTGCCCCGGGAGCTGGACACCATCGTCGGCGCCCTCAACCGGCTGCTGGAGCGCATCCGCGGGCTGCGGGTGCGCGAGAAGCGCTTCATCGCCGACGCCGCCCACGAGCTGCGCACCCCCCTGGCGGTGCTCGACCTGCACGCCCAGAACGCCCTGGCCACCGAGGACCCCGCCGACCGTCGCGAGGCGCTGGAGGAGCTGCGCCGCGGCGTGGCCCGGGCCACCCGGCTGGTCACCCAGCTGCTGACGCTGGCGCGCCTGGAGCCCGAGGAGGAGGAGCAGGAGGCGAGCGCCCGGATTGCCAGTGACCTGCTGGTCGAGGTTCGCGAGGCCCTGGCCGAGCTCTCGCCGCTGGCGGTGGAGCGCGGCCAGGCGCTGGACCTCGCCGCGGACGAGGAGAGTGACTGGCGGTTGGCTACCGAACCCGGTGCCATCGCCACCCTGGTACAGAACCTGGTCGGCAACGCCCTGCGCTACACCCCGGACGGCGGCCGGGTAACGGTGAGCCTGGCCGCCGAGGCGACCCGACTGACGCTGCGAGTGGATGATCAGGGCCCGGGGATTCCCGCCGCGGAGCGCGAACGCGTTACCGAGCGTTTCCATCGCGCCGGCCCCGGCGCCGGCGCCGGCCTGGGGCTCTCCATCGTCGAGCGCCTGCTGGCCCGCCACGGCGGCAGCCTGCGCCTGGAGGAGGCCCCCGGCGGCGGCCTGCGCGCCGTGGCGACGCTGCCGCGGGCCGCCTGAGTCTTTACGCCCGGGCCGCTGAAATAAGGCTTCGTTAAGATGAGCCCGTCAGCATGGCTGCGTTACCTTTCTGGACGCAGCCAATGCCTGAAACCAATGACTCACCGATAGACAGTCTCCTGCGGTTCCGCTCCCGACTGCCAGCGCTCTCCCCCCAGGGCCTGACCCTGCTGGCGTGCCTGAGCTTCACACTCTTCTACAACCGACGCTTCTGGTCGGCGGTAATCGAGGCCGAGCCGCCCACGGGACTCGGCGACTGGGGCCTGCTGGCCGCCTACGGTGTGGTGGTGACCGGCCTGCACCTCGTCGTCTTCCTGCCTTTCGTCAACCGGACCACCGCCAAACCCTTGCTGACCGCCCTGGTGCTGGTCGCCGCTGCGGTAAGCTATTTCACCGGCCACTACGGCACCTACTTCGATACCCACATGATCGACAACGTGCTGCAGACCGATACCCGGGAGGCGGGCGAGCTGCTCACCCCGGGACTGGCGCTCTACCTGTTGCTGTTCGGCCTGCTGCCGTTGTCCCTGGTATGGGGCTGGCCTCTGCGGCGGCGCAGCTGGCAGCGTGGCCTGGGGGCCGGCGCAGTGTGGTGGCTGGGCAGTGTCGTCGTGCTCGCCGGGGCGCTGCTGCTCTCCTTCCAGAGCCTCTCCTCGCTGATGCGCAACCATCACGAGCTGCGCTATCTGGTGACACCGGGCAATGCCATCGTCTCCACCGGCCAGGTGATGGCGGCGCCCCCACCGCTGCCCGAGGAGCGCCTACCCATCGGCGAGGATGCACGGCGCCTGCCGCGCGCCGACGGCACACCCCGGCTGCTGGTGCTGGTGGTCGGCGAGACGGTGCGCGCCGCCAACTGGGGACTCTCCGGCTATGCACGGCAGACCACCCCGCGCCTGGCCGAGCGTGACGTCGTCAACTTCCCTGACGTCGCCAGCTGCGGGACCAGCACCGCCGTCTCGCTGCCCTGCCTGTTCTCCCCCCAGGGGCGAGACGACTACGACGAGCGCTTCACCCGCAGCCACGAGTCGCTGCTGGATGTGGTGCAGCGCGCCGGCTACCGCGTGGTGTGGATCGACAACCAGTCGGGCTGCAAGGGGATCTGCGATGGCGTGGAACGGGTCTCACCATCGCCGGATGCCCACCCCGAACTGTGCGGAGAGGAGGGTTGCCTCGATGGCGTGCTGATCGAGGCGTTGAAAGGTCAGGTTGCTTCGATCAGCGGCGATACGGTGATCGTGCTGCATATGCTGGGCAACCACGGCCCCAGCTACTTCCAGCGCTACCCGGAGGACTTTCGGGCCTTCACGCCTACCTGTGACACGGCCGACCTGGCCCAGTGTGAACGGGAGGCGATCGTGAACAGCTACGACAACGCGATCCTGTATACCGACAGCGTACTGGACGGGATCATCGGCGTGCTGGAGGAGAGTCAATCCCTGACCACGGCCATGCTGTACGTCTCCGACCACGGGGAGTCACTGGGCGAGAAGGGGATCTATCTGCACGGCCTGCCCTACGCCATCGCTCCTCGGGAGCAGACCCGCGTGCCCATGGTGTGGTGGGCATCCGATGATTTCCTGGGCAGCCAACGACTGACGAGCGACTGCCTCACTGCCCAGCGTGACGCCTCACTGAGCCATGCCCACCTGTTCCACTCTCTGCTCGGGCTGCTTGGTGTGGAGAGCGAGGTTCGCAAGGACGCCCTGGACCTGACGGCAAACTGCCGCGCCCCGGAGGCACAAGCCCCCGGAGCGCTGATCACGCAGGAGTAGCAGAATATTCAGGCCATGCGCTTCAGGGTGTGGTCGCGCAGCCAGAACTGGTGCGCCAGGCTGGCCGCCACGTGGCCGCCGATCAGCAGCCACAGCAGGTTGGCCAGCACCTCGTGGGTCTCCTCGGCGGCCTCCTCCAGCCACTCGATCTCCGCCCCCGGGGCGATCAGCGGCAGGCCGAAGAACTCCACGCCCTGGCCGCTGCCCAGGGCGACGAGCAGGCCGCTCACAGGGATCACCAGCATCGCCGCGTAGAGCGCCAGGTGCCCCAACCGGGCCGCCCACTTCCAGTGCGCATGGGCCTCGAGCCGGCCGTGGTTGACCCGGCGCCACAGCAACCGGAACACCAGCAACCCCAGCAGCAGCACCCCCACGCTCTTGTGCAGTGCCATCGCCTCGCGCTCGCTCATCCCGACGATCTCCGCCAGCCACTCGGTGCCCAGCATCAGAAGCAGCAGCGTGGCCATGCTCCAGTGAAGCGCCCGCGAGACGGCGCCGTAACGTTGTTCGGAATCCAGCCAGTTCATGTCGTCATCCTCCTCGGTCGATGCACGACGACCGTTGTACCGCACCCAGGCTGACGCCAGCCTTAACGCCGCATTCATGCGCCGTTCATCTTCACCCGGTGCCGCTCAACGATAGAAGCGCGACAGCGCCTGCAGCACCTCGCGGGAGACCTCGGGGGCCGGGCGCACCTCCTCGAGCTCGTTCATGCGGTAGTCGTAGGCCTCGAAGGCGCCAGTCGGATGCACCGCGATCTGGTACTCCGGCAACAGGATGCCGTAGCCCATGTAGCTACCGGAGAGCAGCCAGTCGCGTGGGGCGCCGGGGGCGAGCAGGCTGCGCCCCAGGGTATAGCGCTCGGGGGCGGCCTCACAGCCGAGCAGTTCCTCCAGCAGCGTCGGGGCGATATCGGCATGCTGGGTGCGCCCCTCGAGCACACCGCCGGGGCGCCCCGGCAGGTGCATCACCAGCGGTACCTGGACCTGCTCCGGGGTGTAGTTGCTGCCGTGTCCCCAGTAGTTCCGCCCATGCTCGTTGAACGACTCGCCGTGGTCCGAGGTGATCACCACGGCGGTATCGTCGAGCCTGCCGCGTCGCTCGAGGTCGTCAAGCACTCGTCCGAGCTGCGCATCCACGTAGCGCGCCGCGGTACGGTAGCGATTCCAGTAGGGCTCGGGGTCGAAGTCAGGACCCAGTGCCATATGGTTGATCTGCTCCCAGTAGGGAGTGAAGCGCGGGAAGTCGGGGGGATGGCTGTAACCATGCACGGCGTCATAGAAGAGGAAGCCGAAGAAGGGCGCAGCGTCGGGCGCCTCCGCCGAGGCCTCCATCCAGGCCAGCCAGTCGTCGGTGATCTTCCGGTCGCGCTCCCAGGGCTCGCCCTGGGCCGGGGTCAGCGAGACGTCCTCAAGGCCGGCGAAGACGTTGCGGTCGAAGGCGGGGCTCACCAGGGTCGCCGAGGAGAGCACCTGGAAACGATAGTTGGCGGCCTCGAGCTTCTCCATCAGCACCGGCGGCGTCTGGCCGCCGGTGAAGGCATCCCAGTAGGTGACCGGCAGGCCGTAGAAGAGGCTGAACACCCCCGCCTTGGTGGAGTTGCCCCCACTGAAGTGCTCGGCGGCCCGGTACCAGCCTGGGCGACCGGCGTAGCGACTCAGGTTGGGCATCACCTCGGGGGTCAGCAGGTCGTGGCGCACGCTGTCCAGCACCACTAGCAGCAGGTTGTGGGGCGCGGCCGCCGGCGAGCAGCTCAGCGGCGCCGAGGGATAGGCCAGGTCATGGGCCTTGCCCTCGGCCGCCTCCAGCTCCACCCGGTCGCGCACCGCCTGGGGGTCGACCCAGCCCCGCTTGACGAACAGGCGCTTGGCGGTAGCGGGATAGAACAGCGGCACATGGCGAGTCATGCCGGTGATGTCGCGGTCGTAGTGGGCGTCGGCCCAGGCGTGCCAGCCATGCACCCCGAGCAGGGCCAGCAGGCCGAGGGCGAGTGCCGGCAGCACCGGCCGCGACAGTGGGCGCCGCTTGAGCCATAACCCCAGGGCCCCCTGCAGCGCCAGCATCGCCAGCACACCGCCGATGGCCAGGGCCCAGGCCAGCCAGGAGAAGCTGAAGACGTCGCCGCCAGCGTTGACCAGCAGATCGAGGATGAAACCGCTGAGGTGGAAGCGGTACTGGGCGTAGACGAAGGTGTCGAGCAGCAGCACCAGTTGCAACAGGCCGGCCCACAGGGTGGTGACCAGCCACAGCCAGGGCGCCCGAAGCAGCGGGGCCAGCAGCAGCAGCGGCAAGGCCCCCAGCCACACCAGAAGCCCGATATGGCCGAGGAACACCAGCAGCAGGTAGCCCCACTGCTCGGCGCCCTCGGGGGCCATGTAGGGGAGGTAGCGCAGACTGATCAGCCAGGCGAGCAGCAGGTTGGCCAGGGTCCAGGCGCCCAGCCAGCGCCAGCGATGGAGAAGGGATGCAAGCATGTGATGACCACGATCATGAAAGGGCCCGACACCAAGCCGCGATACACGGCCTGTCGGGTGGTGGAAAGGTACCGGGATCGGCGCCGTCACACTCTGGTCATGCCACCTTAAGCAATCCTTAAGGAAGGCGCGCCACAGTCATGGTGCATGCTGATACCGCCGCAACCCGAGGCAACACCATGACCCGGAGTCCGATAATGACACTCGCAGACACCCTCGTCGCCGAGAATCGCGCCATCGTGCCGCTGCTGCTCATCGGCCTGGCGTTGCTGGCCCTGGGCGTGCTGGCCGCCGGCTGGGAACCCATCGAGCTGCCGCTGGGGCTTGCTGCTCTGGGCACCCTGGCGCTGGTCCTGCTCACCCCCGAGCGCTGGCAAGACGAGGAAGCACGGGACACCGTCAACAGCCTGGTACTGGCCAGCCTGATCACCCTGGCGGGCTTCCATGTGATGGCATGAACCTCGCTGCTCGAGCGCCTCGCCAGAGGCATTGCTCGGCCTTTACAGTCCTCCCCGGGACGTGGATAGTGTGGCTCGACGACAGGGGCGCCGCGGCAATCGCCGTGGCTGAGACGCACCCTTGGAACCTGACCCGGATCATGCCGGCGTAGGGAGTCGTGCAGCCCGCCCCGCCGCCTGCACCTCCCGCGCCCGGGAGGAACGATGACCACCGCCACCCGCGGCCCGATCGACCCCGCCGCCCATCTCGCTCGCCTGCGCGAGCGCGCACCCCTGATTCATAACATCACCAACCTGGTGGCCATGAACCCCATGGCCAACGTGCTGCTGGCCCTGGGCGCCTCGCCGGCCATGGTGCATGCCCGCGAGGAGGCCGCCGAGTTCGCCGCCCTCGCCGATGCCCTGACGGTGAATATCGGCACCCTCTCCCCCCATTGGGTCGAGGCCATGGAGGAGGCCGCCGCGGCCGCACGGCTGGCGGGCAGGCCCTGGGTGCTGGACCCGGTGGCGGTGGGTGCCACCGCCTACCGCCGCGCGGCGGGCAGGCGACTGCTGGAGCGACGCCCCACGGTGATCCGCGGCAACGCCTCTGAGATCCTGGCCCTGGAGCATCAGGGAAGCGGTGGGCGCGGCGTGGACAGCAGCGATCCCACCGAAGCCGCCGAGCAGGCCGCAGTGGCCCTGGCCCGCCGCATTGATGCCGTGGTGGCGGTGACCGGCGAGGTCGACCGGGTCACCGACGGCCGGCGCCTCGCCCGTATCCCGGGCGGCCATGCGCTGATGCCAAGGGTCACCACCCTGGGGTGCGCACTCACCGGGGTGGTGGCCGCCTTCCTGGTGGGGGCCGAGGATCCCTTCGCCGCCACTGTGGCGGCGCTCGCCTGCTACGGCGAGGCGGGTCGCCAGGCCGGCGAGGTGGCGGCCGGCCCCGGCAGCTTCGCCGTGGCCTTCCTCGACGCGCTGTATGCCCTCGACGAACACCGACTCTCTGCCCTGCCGCCCCTGGAGGTGATCGATGCGCCTTGACCTCTCCCTCTATCTGATCACCGACCCCGCCCTGTGCGCCGGCCACGGCCTGGTGGAGACCGTCGTCGCCGCGGTGCGCGGCGGCGCCACGGTGGTCCAGCTGCGCGACAAGCACGCCGCGGACGGCGAGCTGATCGACCAGGCGCGGCGGCTCAAGGCGGCACTGGCCGGCAGCGGCGTGCCGCTGATCATCAACGACCGCCTGGCCGTGGCGGTGGAGAGCGGCGCCGACGGCCTGCATATCGGCCAGGACGACGGCGAGGTGGCCGAGGCCCGGGCGGTGCTGGGGGAGCAGGCGATCCTCGGCCTCTCGGTGCAGACCCTGGAGCAGCTGGCGCGCATCGACGCCGAGCGCCTCGACTACCTGGGGCTCGGCCCGGTGTTCGCCACCCCCAGCAAGCACGACCACGCCGAGCCGCTGGGCTTCGCGGGACTGGCCACCCTGGCGGCGGCGAGCCCCCTGCCCGGCGTGGCCATCGGCGGGCTCAAGGCGGAGCACGTGGCGGCGACACGCCAGGCCGGCGCCCAGGGCCTGGCGGTGATCTCGGCGATCTGCGGCATGCCGGACCCCGAGGCGGCGGCGCGCGCCTTCGGCCCGCGGGGCTGAGGTCGGCTCAGGCGGTGGGGCGGCGCTTGAGCGAGGTGCGCCCCTCGCGATAGGCGATGGCCAGTCCGCTGCCGATGATCAGGGCGCTGCCCACGAACACCCAGAGGTCCGGCATCTCGCCCCAGAACCACCAGCCCAGCACCACCGCCCAGAGCATGGCGGTGTAGTCGAAAGGGGCGGCGATGGCCGCCGGGGCATGGCGGAAGGCCAGGGTGATGAAGGCGGTGGCCCCCACCCCGAACAGCCCCGAGCCGAGGAAGCCCAGCCAGTGCCACGGCAGCGGCGCCTGCCACACCCAGGGCAGCAGCAGCCCGGTGATCACGAAGGGCACCAGGGTCATGTGGAAGACCATGGCCCAGAGGTGCTCGGTGGCCCCCCAGCGCCGCGCGGTAATCAGCATCAGCGCATAGAAGAACGCCGCCCCCACCAGCACCAGGGACCCCGGATGGAAGGCCTCGCCACCGGGGCGCACCACGATCAGCACACCGACGAAGCCCACCAGCGAGGCGGCCAGCACCGGCCCCTCGATGCGCTCGCCGAGGAGCGGCACCGAGAGCAGGGTCACGAACAGCGGCGCCACGAAGGCGATGGCCGTGGCCTCGGCTAGGGGCAGCAGGGTCAGGCCCAGCACGAAGCAGCCCATGGTGCCGGTGTAGATCAGCCCGCGCAGCAGGTGCACCCCGGGCCGCCGGGTGCGCAGCTTGCGCAGGCCGCCGGCGAAGTGGGCCAGCAGCGCGATCAGCGGCAGCGATACCAGGGTGCGGAAGAAGATGATCTGCAGCGGCGAGTGCACCTCGCCGAGCCACTTGGAGATGGCGTCGCCGACGGCCAGGCAGAGCACCCCCAGGCACATGAACCCGATCCCCTTGATCGACGCCGACATCCCGTCTCCTCGTGGCACTGGCCTCCAAAGGCGCCACCACGCCGGCAGGGAGCCGGCGGGGTGGGAAGAGGGATCAGACTAGAAGCTTCGCAGGCGAACGGCAACCGCTACATGCCGGCGCCGACCACCATGCAGTCGATGCCGTCGCGTGCCAGGCTGCGGCAGGCGCGGTAGGCCTGGTTCTCGTCGAGGTTGACCAGCCGGGCCCGGAACAGCGGCTGGGGCCCCGGCGCCTCGTGGATGTCGACCCGGGCGTTGGCCAGGTCGCTGGCCAGGCGGTCGGCGGCGCGGCCGGCCAGGCTGCGGGCGTTGTCGGGGTTGCTGAAGGCGCCCACCTGGACGCCCCAGCCGCCGCTGCGCCCCAGCGGCTCGAGGCGCTGGGTGGTGCGGCTCGCCGGCTCGTCGGCCTGGGCGATCAGCTCACGGATCGGGTCGTTGGCCGAGCCCTGGGCGGTCTCCGGCAGCGCCGAGCTGGCGCGGGGCAGCGGCTCGGGGGCCTCGAGGCTGGCCAGCCGAGGCTCGGGCTCGAGGCGTGCGACGACGCGCTCGGCCGGTGCCTGGCGAGCGGCCAGCTGCACCGCGGGCGGCGAAGACGGCACCACCGGGCGCGCCGCGGGCAACGTCGGCTCGAGGTTCATGCGCTCGCCGGAGAAGTCCGCCGAGGCGACCCAGTCGCCGCGCCCGAACAGCGAGGCACGCACGAAGCCGCGATCCAGCAGGTCCGCCATATGGGCGTCGCGGGAGGCGGCGGTGAAGCCCCCCATCACCACCGACACCAGGCGACGGCCATCACGCACCGCCGAGGTGGCCACGTTGAAGCCCGAGGCGCGGATGAAGCCGGTCTTGAGGCCGTCGGCACCGGGGTAGTTGTCGAGTAGGCGGTTGTGGCCGGTGATGGTCTTGCCCTTCCAGGCGAAGCGGGTGCGCGAGAAGTAGTGGTAGTACTGGGGGAAATCCTGCATCAGGCGCAGCGACAGGGTCGCCATGTCGCGGGCGGTGGTGGTCTGGCCGGCGTCGGGCAGGCCGTGGGGATTACGGAAGGTGGTGTCGTGCATGCCCAGCTCGCGGGCCTTGGCGGTCATCATGCGGGCGAAGTGGCTCTCGCTGCCGCCGAGGGCCTCGGCCACCACCACCGCCACGTCGTTGGCCGACTTGATGATCAGCGCCTGGATGGCGGTCTCCACCGGAATGGTCGAGCCGGCCTTCACGTAGAGCTTGGAGGCGGGCTTGGAAGCGGCATAGGAGGAGACCGGCAGCGGCTGGTCGAGGCTTATGCTGCGCCCTTCCAGCGCCTCGAACAGCAGGTAGAGGGTCATCATCTTGGTCAGCGAGGCCGGGTAGCGGGTCTCCTCGGCGTTGGCGGCGTGGAGGATCTCGCCGCTCTCCACGTCGACGACGATGGCCGCATACTTGGGATTGGCCTGCGCCGCCGTGGCCAGCAGCACCGCCAGGCTCACCAGCAGCCCGAACGCCAACAGCCGTGAGCGGCCAACGGCCTGGATCGCGGTCACCATACGCTTGCTCCCTCGAATGTCCCGATAGTGCTGTGCTCGATAACGCTTTTGATGGGGCGTCTTCCCGCATTATGGCCCGCATGGCGCCGCTGTACAGGGCGTGGCGGCAAAAATTCCACGATTCGCCTGCCCTTCTAGCCCGCCAGGCGGGAGGCCCCCAGCCACACCAGGCGCAGCGCCAGCAACGTCAGGGCCCACTTGAACAGGGTATCGAAGCGATGCTCAGAGAGGCGCCGCAGCAGGCGCAGGCCTAGCCAGGTGCCGACGAAGCCCGAGGCCACCATGGCCAGCATCAGACCCAGCCAGTCGTGGAACACGAAGCCGGCCATGCCGAACACGAAGGCCTTGGTGAGGTGCTGGGCACTCATGCAGGCCGAGAAGGTGGCGACCTTGGCCAGCCGGTCGCTCTGCCCCTGCTTGATGAAGGCCGCCACCATGGGCCCGCTGGCGCCCACCAGGCTGGAGAGCAATGTGGTCAGGGCGCCGGCCAGCAGCACCCCGACGCGCCCCAGGGCACGCCGGGGCAGCCCCGGCCCCCAGCAGCTGTAGAGCACGAAGGCGGCGATGCATAGCTCAAGCACTCCGGCGGGCAGGCGCACCAGCAGCCAGCTCGCGACCAGGGCACCCAGCACCACGCCGGGTAGGAAGGCGGCGATCACCGTGCGGTCGACGTGGCGCCAGGTGAGCACGACCCGCCCCACGTTGGAGCCGGTCTGCACCATGCCGTGCACCGGGATCAGCGCCGCCGCCGGCATCACCTGGGCCAGCGCCATGATCAGCAGCAGGCCACCCCCGACCCCCACCGCCGCGGTGAAGGCGGAGGTGAACACCGAGATCAGGACCAGCAGCAGGTTGATGCCGGCGGAGAGCGGGGAGAGCAAGTCGAGCAGCAGCATCGGGAGGGTCCTGCAGGAGCGAATGGCAGCGCCCTAGGGTAGCGAGAGATCAACGGGAAATCTCGTCTCCGCCTGCTCGACCCGAGGCGGCCAGGCCTACCGAGTTACCCACCGCCCCAGCGCCGAGCCTGATCTCTCCCACTGGGGATGGAAGGGGGGACCGGTCCAGGGGCACTCAGCACTCGATGGCGCTGACGGCCAGGCCGCCCCTGGAGGTCTCCTTGTACTTCTCCTGCATGTCGGCGCCGGTGTCACGCATGGTGCGGATCACCTTGTCCAGCGAGATGAAGTGCTGGCCGTCGCCGCGCAGCGCCATCTGGGCGGCGTTGATCGCCTTCACCGAGGCGATGGCGTTGCGCTCGATGCAGGGCACCTGGACCAGGCCGCCCACCGGGTCGCAGGTCAGCCCCAGGTTGTGCTCCAGGCCGATCTCGGCGGCGTTCTCCACCTGGTCGATGGTGCCGCCCATCACCTCGGTGAGGCCGGCGGCGGCCATGGCGCAGGCCGAGCCCACCTCCCCCTGGCAACCCACCTCGGCACCGGAGATGGAGGCGTTCTTCTTGCACAGGATGCCCACGGCGGCGGCGGCCAGCAGGAAGTCCACCACGTCACGCTCGCAGGCGCCCTTGCGGAAGTGCATGTAGTAGTGGAGCACCGCCGGGATGATGCCCGCGGCACCGTTGGTGGGGGCGGTGACCATGCGCCCACCGGCGGCGTTCTCCTCGTTGACCGCCAGGGCATAGAGGTTGACCCAGTCCATGGCCGACATGGTGGTGGCGATCAGGGAGTCGTCGTCGCGGCTGTCCAGCAGGCGCTGGTGCAGCGAGCGGGCGCGACGGCGGACGTTGAGCCCACCGGGCAGTACTCCTTCCGCTTCCAGCCCTTTCTCCACGCAGGCCTTCATGGCCTGCCAGATCTCGCAGAGTCCCTTGCGGATCTCGTCCTCGCTGCGCCACGCCTTCTCGTTTTCCAGCATCAGCTCGCTGATCCGTAGCCCGCTCTCCCGGCACATGCGCAGCAGCTCGTCGCCGGTCTGGAAGTCGTAGGGGATCTCGGTGTGATCGGTGTCCAGCACCCCCTCGTCAGACTGCGCCTCGTCGATGACGAAGCCGCCCCCCACCGAGTAGTAGGTATTGCGGTAGAGCTCGCCGGCCTCGCCGTAGGCCAGCAGGCGCATGGCGTTGGGATGGCGCGGCAGACTCTCCTCGAGCAGGCGCATGTCGCGCGCCCAGTCGAAGGCGACCGCATGCCGATTGGCCAGACGCAGCGTGGCCGACGCCTGGAGTTCCTCGATGCGTGGGGCGATGACATCGGGGTCGATGCGGTCGGGGCGCTCGCCCATCAGGCCCATGATCACCGCACGGTCGGTGCCGTGGCCGATACCGGTGGCGGAGAGCGAGCCGTAGAGTTCGACCTCGAGGCGCGTGACGTGCCCGGTCAGCTCCCTGGCATCGAGCTCGGCGACGAAGTTGCAGGCGGCCTGCATCGGGCCCACGGTGTGGGAACTGGACGGCCCGACGCCGACCTTGAACAGATCGAAGACGCTGATTGGCATGATGCGATGACCTTGTTATTGGATGGATCGATAGGCGCCTGACGGCGCCGTTCGCCCGGCAGAGCCGGCCTCCTACGCGCTACGCGTCCACTGACGCGCCTAACGATCGAAGACCACGGTGCGGTTGGCATGCAGGAAGACGCGGCGCTCCACGTGCAGGGCCACAGCGCGGGCCAGGGTCAGGCACTCGACGTCGCGCCCCTTGGCTACCAGGTCCTCGGGGTAGTCGGCGTGGCTCACAGGCTCCACGCCCTGGGTGATGATCGGCCCCTCATCCAGGTCGTCGTTGATGTAGTGGGCGGTGGCACCGACCAGCTTGACCCCCTTCTCGTAGGCCTGGTGGTAGGGCCTGGCGCCCTTGAAGCCAGGCAGCAGCGAGTGGTGGATGTTGATGGCGCGGCCGCTGAGCTTTTCGCACATCCGGCTTGAGAGCACCTGCATGTAGCGGGCCAGGATCACCAGCTCGGCGCCGCTCTCCTGTACCACCTGCCACACCTGGGCCTCCTGTTCGGGTTTGGTCTCGGGTGTGATCGGGAAGTGGTGATAGGGGATGCCGTGCCACTCCGCCAGGTCGGAGAGGTCCGGGTGGTTGGAGACGATGGCGCGTATCTCGATGGGCAGCTGGCCGATGCGGTAGCGATACAGCAGGTCATTGAGGCAGTGATCCGCCTTGGAGACCATGATCACCACCGGCATGCGCGTGCCGGGGGCGGTGAGCTCGAAGGTCATCTCGAACTCGGCGGCACGGGCGGCGAACTCGGCCTGGAAAGCCTCGGCGTCGAAGCCCTCGGCCTCCGGCTTGAATTCCGTGCGGATGAAGAAGCGCCCGCTGAGGCGATCGTCGAAGGAGTGCTGCTCGGTGATGTAGCAGCGGCTCTCCTTGAGGAAGCGGGTGACCACATCCACGGTACCCAGGCGACTCGGGCACTGGGCCGCCAGGATCCAGCGATTGTTGTTGTCCTGCATGGTTGTCTCTCCCGAAAGGGGCCGGCGGATGCCGGCCCTCTCTCTTCTGTCAGGCGACAGCCGTCACCCTTCCACGCCGATGGCGTACTCGGCGCCGGCGTCCAGGATCCAGCGATAGAGGTAGTCGGCGAAGCTGCGACGCAGCACCAGTTCCCAGCGCTCCTCGGTGGGGCGGCGCAGGATCAGGTTGGCCTTGGCGAACACCGTGGTCACCCCCTTGCCCACCGGAAAGGCCTCCGGGTGGACGTCATAGGGCGTCGACTTCATCAGCAGTTCCCGGGCCTTCTCCCCCTCGAGCTCGATCAGGGTCTGGCCGCCGCTGACGTTGATGATGGCGGTGTGGGCATCGCCCAGCGCCTCGCGCAGGCGCTTCTCCAGGGCGAACTCCTCGCCGCCGGGGACGATCAGGAGCCACTCGTCGGGGGAGAGCCACTGGATCGAGCGCTCGCCGCCGTCGTCATGGGTCAGGGTGTTGGGGCGTCCCGGCAGGCCGAAGCCGAGCACCTGGCGCACCGCCTCGTCGAGGACGATGGCGCCGCCGCGCAGGATCAGGTGACCCGCCATGGCGCGCTCACGCAGCACCACGCGGCTCTTCTCGCCGACCGCCGGACGGCCGCTGTGATGGTAGGACCAGGCCAGCGGCGATTCCGCCGGCACCTCGACCTGGGGACGGGCGTCGTAGAGGTTGTACCAGGTGGCGGTTTGCTCAGACATTCTGGCGCTCTCCCTTGGGATCAACAAAGATCGTGCCGACGATTTCCGCGGCGTGGGTCTTGCCGTCGACCATGGGCAGGTAGACGGTCTCGCCCATGCGCTGATGGCCGCCCTTGACCACGGCCAGCGCGAAGCCGCTCTTGAGGGTCGGGCTGTAGTAGCTGGAGGTGACGTGGCCCACCATGGGCATGGGGATAGCGTGATCCGGATCGAAGACGATCTGGGCGCCCTCCTCCAGCACCACCGATGGGTCCTTGGGCCTGAGCCCGACCAGCTGCTTGCGGTCGGTGCGCCGGGTATCGGGGCGCGACAGGGCGCGCTTGCCCACCCAGGAGTTGGGCTTGTCGTAGCCGATGGCCCACTGCATGCCGAGGTCCTCCGGGGTCACCGAGCCATCGGTATCCTGCCCGGCGATGATGAAGCCCTTCTCGGCGCGCAGGACGTGCATCGTCTCGGTGCCGTAGGGCGTCAGGCCGTACTTCTCGCCGTGCTCGAACAGCGTCTTCCAGACATGCATGGCATAGTTGGCCTGAACGTTGATCTCGTAGGCTAGCTCGCCGGTGAAGGAGATGCGGAAGACCCGCGCGGGCACGTCCGCCACCTTGCCCTCGCGCCAGTCCATGAACTTGAAGGCATCACGGTCGAGGTCGATATCGGTGATCTCACCCAGCAGCTTGCGCGCCTCGGGCCCGGTCACCGTCATGGTCGCCCACTGGTCGGTCACCGAGGTGAAGGTGACATCCAGCTCCGGCCACTCGGTCTGGTGCCACAGCTCCAGCCACTCCATCACGCCGGCGGCGCCGCCGGTGGTGGTGGTCATCAGGAAGTGGTTCTCGGCCAGGCAGCTGGTGGTGCCGTCGTCCATCAGCATGCCGTCGTCCTTGCACATCAGCCCGTAGCGGGCGCGGCCGGGCGCCAGCTTGGCCCACTTGTTGGTGTAGATGCGCCCCAGGAACTCGCGGGCATCCGGGCCCTGGATGTCGATCTTGCCCAGCGTCGAGGCATCGAGGATGCCGACCTTCTCGCGCACGGCGAGGCACTCCCGGGCGACCGCCTCGTCCATGCTCTCCTTCTTGCCGTCGACGGTCCTCGGGAAGTACCAAGGGCGCTTCCACTGGCCCACGTCCTCGAATTCGGCGCCGTGCTCCACGTGCCACTGGTGCAGGGCGGTGTAGCGCTCGGGATCGAAGAGGTCACGGCAGTGGCGGCCGACGATGGCACCGAAGGTGACCGGGGTGTAGTTGGGGCGGAACACCGTGGTGCCCACCTCGGGGATCGACTTGCCCAGGCAGCGGGCGGCGATGGCCATGCCGTTGATGTTGCCCAGCTTGCCCTGGTCGGTGCCGAAGCCCATGGCGGTGTAGCGCTTGACGTGCTCGATGGACTCGAAGCCCTCGCGGGTGGCCAGTTCGATGGCCGCCGCGGTGACGTCGTTCTGCAGGTCGACGAACTGCTTGGGAGCGCGCAGGGTGGGCTTCTCGTGGGGTACCTGATAGAGCGCGCAGGCCTGGCCTTCGCGGATGACATCGGCCCGGGGCAGCTCGATGGCATCGGCGGACCGGCCCAGCGCGGTGAGTGCCTCGCGCGCCTTGGCCATGCCGTCGGCAAGGCCACCGGCCAGGTCATGCACGCCACGGGCACTGCCGGCGGCATGCACGCCCTTCACCAGGCTGGGCACGAAGCCGAGGATCTCCTCGTTCCAGGTCGGCCGGGCGCCGGTGTGGGAGGCCAGGTGGATCACCGGGCTGTAGCCGCCGGAGCTGGCGATGGTGTCGCAGGCCAGGGTCTCGGCCTGGCCGGTGACCGAGAAGGCCTCGGCATCGATGGTGGCGACGCGGGCGCCGCTGACGCGCTTGTCGCCCTTGGCCTCGATCACCGCCGACCCTTCGATGATACGGATGCCGCGGGCGCGGGCCTGCTCCACCAGCTCGCCGTCCGGATGGCGGCGCGCATCGACGATGGCCACCACCTCGCGGCCGGCCTCATCCCAGTCCAGGGCGGCGCGGTAGGCGTGGTCGTTGCTGACGGAGAGCACCAGCTTGTTGCCCGGCACCACCCCGTAGCGGCGGATATAGGTGGAGACGGCACCGGCGACCAGGTTACCCGGCACATCGTTGCCCGCGTAGACCAGCGGGCGTTCGTGGGCGCCGGTGGCGAGGAGCACCTGGCCAGCGCGCACGCGGTGCATGCGCGAGCGGGTGGGACGGACGCCGTCGACCGTCGGTGCGGTCTCGCCGAGGTGCTCGGTGCGCCGCTCGTGCAGGGTCACGAAGTGGTGATCGTGGTAGCCGTTGGCGGTGGTGCGCGGCAGCAGGGTGACGTTGGCGCACTCGGCGAGCTCGGCGACGGCCTGCTCTGCCCACTGGGCGGCGGGACGGTCGTCAAGAAGTTCACGGCTGTCGAGCAGCGAGCCGCCCAGCTCCTCCTGCTCGTCGCAGAGGATCACCCGGGCACCGGCCCGCGCCGCGGTGAGCGCGGCGGCGAGGCCCGCGGGGCCGGCGCCGATCACCAGCAGGTCGCAGTGCTGGTTGAGATGGTCGTAACTGTCGGGGTCGCGCTCCATGGGGCTGCGGCCCAGTCCCGCCCCCTTGCGGATGAACTTCTCGTAGGTCATCCACATGGAGGCCGGCGCCATGAAGGTCTTGTAGTAGAAGCCCGGCGGCATGAAGCGCCCGCCCAGCTTGCCCACCAGGCTCATGGCGTCACGCTGGACATTGGGCCAGCCGTTGGTGCTGCGCGCCACCAGGCCATCGAAGAGCGCCTGCTGGGTGGCGCGCACGTTGGGTACCTGGGCCGCCTCGTTGCTGCCCAGCTGTACCAGCGCATTGGGCTCCTCGGCGCCGGCGGCGACGATGCCGCGGGGCCGCGAGTACTTGAAGCTGCGGTTGACGACATCCACCCCGTTGGCCAGCAGTGCCGAAGCCAGGGTATCGCCGGCATGGCCCTGGTAGGCCTTGCCGTTGTAGGTGAAGCTCAGCCGGCGGGCACGATCGATGCGCCCGCCCTCTTTGAGACGATTGACCTGGCTCATGCCTTGACTCCTTCCTGTCGCTCGACCTCTTCCACCGCGGCGGAGGCTTTCTCGGCAGCCACGGTCTCAGCAGGCTTGCCTTCTGGATGCTCGGCGGTGAAGCGCGGCTGCTCGCCCATCCGGTAGGTCTCGAGGATCTCGTAGCTCACGGTGTTGCGGGTGATGTTGAAGAACTTGCGGCAGCCGACGGCGTGCACCCACAGCTCGTGATGGATGCCACGGGGGTTGTCGCGGAAGAACAGGTAGTCGCCCCACTCTTCATCGGAGCAGGCCTCGGGGTCCGCCGGGCGGGCGATATGCGCCTGGCCCTTGGGGTGGAACTCCTCTTCCTCGCGGTGCTCCTCGCAGTAGGGGCAGTAGATGAGAAACATGGTGATGCCTCCTTAGTGGGCGACGCCGGCCGCGCCGTGCTCGTCGACCAGAGCCCCGGTGTGGAAACGGTCGATGGAGAACGGGGCCGCGAGGGGATGGGCCTGGTTCTTGGCCAGGGTCCAGGCGAAGACGTTCCCGGAGCCCGGGGTGGCCTTGAAGCCGCCGGTACCCCAGCCGCAGTTGAAGAAGAGCCCCTTCACCGGCGTGGCGGAGAGGATCGGACAGGCGTCCGGGCAGGTGTCGACGATGCCACCCCACTGCCGGTTCATGCGCACCCGCGAGAAGATCGGGAACATCTCGACGATGGCCTGCAGGGTGTGCTCCACGGTGGGGTAGCTGCCGCGCTGGCCGTAGCCGTTGTAGCCGTCGATGCCGGCGCCGATCACCAGGTCACCCTTGTCGGTCTGGCTGATGTAGCCGTGCACGTGGTTCGACATCACCACGGTATCCAGCACCGGTTTGAGCGGCTCGGAGACCAGCGCCTGCAGCGGATGGGACTCCAGCGGCAGCTTGAAGCCGGCCATCTTCGCCAGCACCCCGGAGTTGCCCGCCGCCACGCAGCCCACGGTCTTGGCCTCGATGTCGCCGCGGTTGGTGTGCACCCCGTAGACGCGGCCGTCGCGGATCTTGAAGCCGGTGACCTCGGTGTTCTGCAGGATATCCACACCCAGGGCATCGGCGGCCCGGGCGAAGCCCCAGGCCACGGCGTCGTGGCGCGCCACGCCGGCCCGCGGCTGCCAGGAGGCACCGAGGATCGGGTAGCGGGCGTTCTTCGAGCAGTCCATGATCGGCACGATCTCCTGGATCTCCTCGGGGGTGAGCACCACGCTGTCGATGCCGTTCAGGCGGTTGGCGTTGACCCGGCGCTGGACGTCGCGCATGTCCTGCAGGGTGTGGGCCAGGTTCATCACGCCGCGCTGGGAGAACATGACGTTGTAGTTGAGGTCCTGGGAGAGCCCCTCCCACAGCTTCATGGAGTGCTCGTAGAGCGCCGCGGCCTCGTCCCACAGGTAGTTGGAGCGCACGATCGTCGTATTACGCGCGGTGTTGCCGCCGCCCAGCCAGCCCTTCTCCACCACGGCGACGTTCTTCACGCCGTGCTCCTTGGCCAGGTAATAGGCGGTGGCCAGGCCGTGACCGCCGCCACCGACGATGATCACGTCGTACTGCTTCTTCGGCGTGGGATTGCGCCACTGGCGCTCCCAGTTCTCGTGGTGGCTCAGCGCATGCTTGGCCAGCCCGAAGCCTGAATAGCGTTGCATCTTCTTCCTCCTCGGCCGGCCCCGCGCGGCGGGGCCGATCCTTTGCGGGTTCAGGCGGTAGCGGCTTCGCGTACCGCGGCCGGAGTGGCGTCGCCATAGACCGGATGGCGCTCGCAGAGGGCGGCCACCTTCTCGCGCACCTCGGTCTCCACGGCATCGGTGTTACCCTGCTCGGCCAGCACATCGAGGATGTCGCAGATCCAGCCCGCCAGCTCGGCGCATTCGCCCTCGTCGAAGCCTCGAGTGGTGACCGCCGGGGTGCCGATGCGCAGCCCGGAGGTGACGAAGGGGCTCTGCGGGTCGTTGGGCACGGCGTTCTTGTTGACGGTGATATGGGCACGGCCGAGTGCTGCATCGGCATCCTTGCCGGTGACCCCCTGCTTGATCAGCGAGACCAGGAAGAGGTGGTCGTCGGTGCCGCCGGAGACGACGTCATAGCCGCGCTCCAGGAAGACCCCTGCCATGGCGCGGGCGTTGTCGATGACGCGCCGCTGGTACTGCACGAACTCCTGGCTCATGGCCTCCTTGAAGGCCACCGCCTTGGCGGCGATGACGTGCATCAGCGGGCCGCCCTGCTGGCCCGGGAAGACCGCACCATTGAGCTTCTTGTAGAGGTCGGCGTCGCCGGCGGCGGAGAGGATCAGGCCACCACGCGGGCCGCGCAGGGTCTTGTGGGTGGTGGTGGTCACCACGTGGGCGTGGGGCAGCGGGCTCGGATAGTGGCCGGCGGCCACCAGGCCGGCCACGTGGGCCATGTCGACCATCAGCCAGGCGCCTACCTCATCGGCGATGGTGCGGAAGCGGCGCCAGTCGACGACGCGGGCATAGGCGGAGAACCCGGCGATGATCAGCTTGGGCTTGTGGCTCCTGGCCAGGCGCTCGACCTCGGCGTAGTCGATCTCGCCGGTCTCCGGATTCAGGCCGTACTGCACGGCGTGGTAGTGCTTGCCGGAGAAGTTCGGCGCCGCGCCGTGGGTCAGGTGGCCGCCGTGGGCCAGGCTCATGCCCAGCACGGTGTCACCAGGCTTGACCAGCGCCATGAAGGCCGCGGCGTTGGCCTGGGCGCCGGAGTGGGGCTGGACGTTGGCGTAGTCGGCGCCGAACAGGTCGCAGGCCCGATCGATAGCCAGCTGCTCGACCACGTCGACGTGCTCGCAGCCGCCGTAATAGCGCTTGCCCGGGTAGCCCTCGGCGTACTTGTTGGTCAGCTGGGTGCCCTGAGCCTCCATCACCGCACGGCTGGCGTAGTTCTCGGAGGCGATCAGCTCGACGTGGGCCTCCTGGCGGGCCACCTCGTCGGCGATGGCGGCGGCGATCTGGGCATCGTAGCGGGTGAGAGAGGCGTGATTCATGGAGGACTCCTGTCTTTGTTGGTTGTCGATAAACACCCCATGCCTGCAATCTATTTTCGATGGCGGCCAAGGACCAATTAGAAGGGCAAATGCCGGGATTTGATGGGAGCCGGGGTGAGTTAAGGATGAGAAAGCCCCATAACGACCACGCCCGCAGTCTCCTGCGGGCGTGGTCCTGGTTGAGGTGGTCGTCATCAACGAGCCAGTCGTGGCTGGTAGGATCGCCGCCGGGTCATCAGCGACACCCCCACGTAGCAGGCCGACGACATAGCACAACCGGTCAAAGGCCCGATCAGCCAGCCCACATCGGCGAACAGCATCATGTAGCCGCTGGTAAAGAAGCCCACCAGCATCGCGGAAAGTGCGCCCCAGCCGCTGCCCTGCCAGAAGGTGGAGATAAACACCGGCCCGATCATGCTGGCCAGCAGGGTGCCGGAACCCAGGATGCCCAGCCAAGAGAGCATGAAGGGCGGGGCGTAGAGCATCATCAACAGGGCCACCACGCCTAGCACCACCACCGCCAGACGGTTGATCATCAGTGCGGTGCGCTCCCTGGCCACCGGGCCAAACAGCGACAGTCGCAGGTCATGGGAGGTCGCCGACGCCACCGTGTGCAGCAGCGAGTTGCCCGTGGACTTCATGGCGAAGATGATGAACAGCGTGATGACGCCCTGGATGGCCGGGTGCATGAACCGCTCCAGATAGACCGGCATCGCCATGTCGGGGTCGGCCAGGTCCGGCACCTGCATCCGCACGTAGAGGCCGACGATAGGAATCAGGCTCAGCAGTGCCCCGAGGATCGCCACATAGACGCCGACCTTGTGCAGCTTGACGTCGGGCTTCATGGCCAGGAAACGAATCGCCATGTAGGGCAGTACCGCGGCGAACAGGAAGGCGTAGGGCAGCACTAGGAAGACGGTGCCGATGGAGTCGCCGTAGTGGGCCCCGGTGGTCGGGTTAAGCAGTTCCGGGTCGATGGCGTTGAGGGAGGTCTCCCAGGTCCCCAGATCCACCGAGGTGAAGATCTGGATCATGATGATCACCGCGGCCAGGGCCATGCCGCAGACCATCACCGTATCGGTCCAGGCTACCGCGGCCAGGCCACCCAGCATGGTATAGATGATGATCACCGACACCATCAGGAAGGCGCTCTGGTTGAGCTCGATGCCCAGCCAGCTGGCACCCAGCAGGCCCACCGCCTTGATCTGGCTGGTCAGGAAGACCAGCAGCAGCAGGATGGTGATGAATCCCGCAACCCCCTGCAGCACACGCCCCATGGCACCACCGCCATGGCTCTGGGCGATATACTCGGGGATGGTGTTGCTGCCCATCTCGACCGCCCGGCGCTGCAGGAAGCGCGCGAAGTAGAGCACGGCGATCATCATCGCCGGGGCGAAGAAGAAGTTGCCCAGCACCTCGATGGCACCGAACTGATAGGTCACCCCAGGGGAGCCCATGAAGCCCCAGCCGCTGAAACCGGTGGCGACGATGGTGCCGGCGGCCACAAAGGCGCCAAGGGAGCGCCCGGCCACGAGAAATCCTCCCTCGTCGTTCTTGTTCATGTATTTTGAGGAGAGGAAACCGAGGTAGATCAACAGGCCGAAGGTGAGGATCAGCAGCCCCCAGTTGAACATCCGGTAGGCATCCATGATCATTTCCTCTCCTGTTGGCCCGTTGCCTTGCTCTTCAGCTCCCTGCGGAGGTAGGCGGCACCAGAGTGAATTAGCATATAGCAAGTCAATATTAGAAAAGTGGTCAATACCCAGGAATCCATCCGCTTATCCTCTTGTTGTTGATTTGTCGTTATTGGAGTGAATCGCTGCTTCTATGGAGCAGCATTTCCAAGGTATTTTCCGATCTTCAAGGGCGCCAATTTGTATGACTGATGCCCTGATCAAATAATGAAATGGCCCCACGATGACCAACATCCCTACCGACCTGCTGAGGACCTTCGTCACCATCAAGGACCTGGGCGGCTTCACCAGCGCCGGCGAGCTGCTGGGGCGCTCGCAGCCGGCCATCAGCCTGCAGGTAAAGAAGCTGGAGGAGATCCTCGGCACCAAGATCTTCCTCAGGGGCTCCAGCCTGGAGCTGACCGAGAATGGCGAGTACCTCTACCGAGCGGCCAGGCAGATGCTGGAGATCAATGACCAGATCATCGCCAAGGTAAGAGGCGACAACATTTCGGGAAAGGTGCGCCTGGGCATCCCCAACGACTTCGAGCTGGCCTTCCTGGCCAAGGCGTTGAGGAACCTGTCGCGGGTCTACCCCAACATCATCGTCGAGGTGGAGTGCGAGATCAGCAAGGTGATCCTCCAGCGCTACCAGAAGGGACATTACGACATCGCCCTGGCCATGGAGCGTGCCAAGGAAAACGAGGAGAGGGACTCCCGGGACTACCGGCTCGAGAGCCTCGAGTGGGTCTTCAAGGAGGGCCACCAGACGAGCTGTGACGACGAGCCGATCCCGCTGATCGCCTACCCCCAGGGCTGCGTCTATCGCTCGATCATGGAGGAGGCACTGCAGGCCCAGCAGCACCCCTACCGCTTCATGTACACCAGCACCAGTCTGCTGGGCATCTTCTCCGCCGTGGAGGAGGGGCTCGGCATCACCGCCATGGCCAGCTCCGTGATCCCCGACCATCTGCGGCATGCCGAGAGCACGGCCACCCTGCCCGCCCTGGAGCGCGTCTGCATCGGCCTCTACTACAAGGAGCCCGAGCTCAACATCGCCTCGCGCCATGTGCTGGACTTCCTGAGGTCCGGGATCGCCAACCTTTAGCGGCGTCCCGCACGACGCAAGCGGGCCTGCCGGTCAGGAGGATGACCGGCAGGCCCGCTTACGTTGGAGGCTCGCGTTCGATGCACCAGTATCGAACGCGGCCCCTGGTGGTTGACGGCCTTGGCCGTCAGGTGCCCGACACGCTGGGCTTCAGGTTGTCGCCGGAGACCGCCTGGACCTCGCCCTCGCCGTCGACCTCGAGCTTCACGTTGGGGTCGGGGTCGTTGACCACCTTCTCGAGCTCCCTGACCGCCCGGTCCCGGTTGAGGAGGCGGCGGATGGTGTTGACGATCATCAGCAGGATCACGATCGAGAAGGGGAAGGCGCCGATGATGGTGCCGGTCTGGACCGTGTCGACCACCCCGCTACCGCCGAGGGTCAGCAGCACCGTGGCCACCGCGCCGATGCTGAGCACCAACACCACCCGAAACCAGGCACCGGCGCGCTTGGGCGCCGAGACGAAGTCCGCCAGGGCGTAGGTGCCGGCATCCAGGGAGGTCACGTAGTAGGTGGCCACCAGCACCGTCGCCACCACCAGCAGCAGGCTACCCACCATCGGGATGGATTCCAGCATGGCGAAGAGACCGCTGGCGACATCCGCGTTCACCGCATCGGTGATGCCGCGCCCGCTCTTGTCGTCGTAGTAGATCGCCGCGGAACCCAGCACGCCGATCCACAGCATGACGATTAGCGAGGGAATGACGGTGACGCCGATGACGAACTCGCGCAGGGTGCGGCCCCGGGAGATGCGGGCGATGAAGCCGGCCACGAAGGGCGAGAAGGCGATCACCCAGCACCAGATGAACACAGTCCACCAGCCGTTCCAGCTCTGCTGCCAGGAGACCAGCGGCTCGGCGGTGCTGGGCGCGTCCGTCCAGAAGCTCATCGGCACGAAGTTGGCGAAGTAGGAGCCGAAGGTCTGGGTGATGTTGGAGATGATGAACAGCGTGGGGCCGAAGATGAAGGCGGCCACCACCAGCACCACGCTCAGTATGGAGTTGGTCTCGCTGATCAGGCGCATCCCCTTGCTGATGCCGAAGAAGGCCGAGATCGCCGCGGCGGTGCCGAGGCCCACGATGACGAACAGCCAGATGGTGGGTCCGGAGCTCACCCCGGTGAAGGACGTCAGGCCCGCGGTGAACTGCATGGCGGCGAAGGCGAAGGAGGTGGAGAGCCCCAGGATGGTGGCCATGATCGCCAGCAGCTCCACCACCACGCCGGCACCACCCCGCGCCCAGCGCGGCAGCAGGTCCACCGTCGCCTCGCGGAAGGTCAGGGTCTTGCCCAGGTTGTGGTGGGAGTAGGCGAGACACACCGCGACCACGCAGTACATGGCCCAGGCGGTAAAGCCCCAGTGGAAATAGGCCCAGACGATGCCACCGCCCGCCACGTTGCCTTCCATCGCCTCGAAGACCGGGCTCTGGTCACGCAGCATGATCGGCTCGGCCACCGACCAGAAGATCAGGCCGATGCCCTGGCCGCAGGCGAAGAGCATCGAGTACCAGGCGAAATTGCTGTATTCGGCCTTCGCCTTGGGGCCGCCCAGCCGGACGCGGCTGCCCACCTTGCTGAACACCAACCAGCCACAGACCGCCACGGCGAACAGCGAGTAGAGGATGAACAGCCAGGTGAAGCCGCCGGTGACGTAGGTGCGCAGGTCGAAGATGACCGAGGCGACGCCATCGGGATTGCGGAGCACCATCACGATCAGCGCGATGATGGCGATGGGCGGGGCAAACTGGATGACCAGTCGCCCGAAGGGAGGCAGGTCTCGCCCCGTGAATCGGGGGACCGCTACCGGTTCTTTTCTAGGCATCGTGACACCTCACTATTGTTGTACTTGGCATCATCCCTGACATCTCGGACCCCGAGGGCCTCTCGGGGCGTCTGGCCAGCGACTCAATTCAAGTGCGCTACGATTCCCGATATGCACTCTTCCAGGATCATCTCTCCCTTCTCGGCGGTGGCCTTCACGGGAGAGGAGAGGGTGCCGGAGGGCGCCACCCAGCTTGGATCGGGCGGGAAGACGTCGTAGGGCGGGAAGCTGGCGGGCTCGACGTCCACGGCCTTGGACATGTCGACGAGCTCGGGATGAATCTTCAGCATGATCGAGGTCTCCAGCACCCCGCCATGCTCCACGGCCCAGCCGGTGAAGCCGTCCGGGAACACCTTGGCGATGGTCTCCTCGCTGATGAAATCCCAGTAGGAGAGCAGGTAGATCCGGATCGAGATCCCCTCCGCCCGGCACTTGTTGACCAGCCTGTCGGCGGCCTCGCAGAGATGCATGGAGTTCTCGAAGTGGCCGTTGATCAGGATGAATTCACGGTTGCCGTGATTCACGTAGGCCTGCAGCACATCGAAGACGTAGTTCTCCAGCGAGGCCCCCGACACGCAGGTCGTTCCGGGGAAGAAGTTGCCGCCGCCGGACTTCACCTGTGACTTGTAGCCATAGCTGATGGGTGGGGCGACCAGCATGTTGTCGCCGCGCGACGCCACCTGTTCACCGATATGGCTGGGAATGAGCACATCGGGATTGAGCGACATGTGCGGGCCATGCTGCTCGATGGCCCCGACCGGCAGAATGATCCGGCATCGTCCCTCCTCGGTGAGCGCCTGGTAGGTCATCCAGTCCAGGTTCTCTATCTTGACACTGCTCATCTCGTTACTCCCGGTACGCTATCGTCAAGAAAGGGGGGAGCCAAGCTCCCCCCTTTATATTCAATGTGTTACTTGATGATATTGTGCTCCGGGCCGTACGGGAAGCCGGTGATGTTCTCGGCCCCATGCTCGTTGAGCACCAGGATATCGTGCTCCCGGTAGCCGCCAGCGCCCGGCTGGCCTTCCGGCACCATGATCATCGGCTCCATGGAGACCACCATGTTGGGCTCGAGAACGGTCTCGATATCCTCGCGCAGCTCGAGGCCCGCCTCGCGACCGTAGTAGTGGCTCAGGGTGCCGAAGGAGTGGCCGTAGCCGAAGGTGCGGTACTGCAGCAAGTCGTGCTTGGCGAAGATCTCGTTGAGCTCGTGGGCGATGTCGCAGCAGCGCACGCCGGGCTTGATCAGCTCCTGGCCACGGCGGTGGACCTCGCAGTTCACCTCCCACAGCCGCAGGTGCTCGTCGGAGGCGTGGCCCAGGAACAGGGTGCGCTCCAGGGCGGTGTAGTAGCCGGAGATCATCGGGAAGGTGTTGAGGCTGAGGATATCGCCGGGCTGCACGCGGCGGCTGGTCACCGGGTTGTGGGCACCGTCGGTGTTGATGCCGGACTGGAACCACACCCAGGTATCCATCAGCTCGCTGTTGGGATAGGTCTTAGCGATCTCGCGCACCATGGCGGCCTGACCGGCCAGCGAGACCTCATACTCCGGCACCCCGGCATGGATGGCATCGCGCACGGCCACGCCGCCCACGTCGGCGATGCGCGCGCCCTGGCGGATCAGTGCGATCTCCTCGTCGGACTTGATCATGCGCATCTTCATGGTGGGCGCGCCGGCATCGACCAGCTCCACGTCGCCCAGCACATCGACCAACTTCTGCTTGTTCTGCAGCGTCATGTGGTCGAACTCGACCCCGACGCGCCGCTTACCCTCGCACAGCTGCTTGACGGCCTTGAAGAAGTTGTCCTTCTGCCAGTCGGTGTAGACGATGTTGTCGCCCAGGCGGTTGCGGCGATAGGGCTGGCCGCCGTCGATGTTGGCGGTCACCGTGGTGAAGCGATCCTGGGTCACCACCAGGCCGTAGTCGCGGCCGAACTTGCAGTAGACGAAGTCACTGAAGTAGTTGATGTTGTGGTAGGAAGTCAGCACCACCGCATCGACGTCGTTCTGCGCCATGTAGTCGCGCAGGCGGGCCAGGCGGCCCTGCATCTCGGCGTCGGAGAAGGTCGGCGTGACCTTGTCGCCGTTGGGAATCTCGATCAGTGACGGCAGTTTCATGTTGTTGTCTCCTCTGGGTCCGTGGGATCGACTCACCAGCCGGGTGCCTGCGGCCCTCTCGGTGTCGGCCGCCGTTCCCCTTCGCGTGTCTGTCTTGTGTCGACTGCTGGTGATTCGACTATGGCCAGAGGCACTCCGCGCGACCAATGACTAGTGCAAATGCCGCCATTGGTGGTCGAAATAGTCAATATATACAAGAAGTTGAAAGAATCTTTCCCAGGAAGTGACATTCTGGTCAAGGCGCCCTAATGCCGCTTTTTGCACACAATGCGTCGTTTTATGCCAGACACTCCCTCCGCTTCTTCCCCACACTGCTCCTGACATCCGCCACCCGTTCCTCAGGAGCCGACATGAACCGCAACGTCATCCTCACCTGCGCCGTCACCGGCGCCGGCGATACCACCGCCAAGAGCCCCCACGTGCCGGTCACGCCCAAGCAGATCGCCGACGACTGCATCGCGGCCGCCAGGGCGGGCGCCAGCGTGGCGCATATCCACGTGCGCGACCCCGAGACCGGTGGCATCAGCCACTCCGTCGAGCACTTCCGCGAGGTGATGCAGCGGGTGCGCGAGGCGGACGTCGACATCGTGATGAACATCACCGCCGGCGGCGGTGGCGACTGGATCCCCGATGCCGCGGACCCGACCCGTGGCGGCCCGGGCAGCGACATCCAGACCCCGCGCGAACGCCACGCGCCGGTGGGCGAGCTACTCCCGGAGCTCTGCACCCTGGACTGCGGCAGCCTCAACTTCGGCGACATGGTCTATGTGAACCCCGCCGACTGGCTGCGCGAGCACGCCCGGCTGGTGCAGGCCGCCGGCGTCAAGCCGGAGCTCGAGTGCTTCGACCTGGGCCACGTCTGGTTCGCCCGTCAACTGCAGCAGGAGGGGCTGATCGACGGCGACCCGCTCTACCAGCTCTGCCTGGGCATCCCCTGGGGCGCCGAGGCGGACACCGAGACCCTGCTGGCGATGCGCAACAAGCTGCCGGATGACGCCCACTGGGCGGCCTTCGGCATCGGTCGCCACCAGATGCCCATGGCGGCCCAGGCGGTGCTGCTGGGCGGCCACGCCCGGGTCGGCCTGGAGGACAACCTCTACCTGGAGAAGGGGGTGCTGGCCACCAACGCCCAGCTGGTGGAGAAGGCCGCGAGCCTCTTCGAGAACCTCGGCGCCCGCGTCATGACCCCGGCCGAGACCCGCGCCCACCTGGGGCTGCGCGACCCGAACACCGGCCAGGTTGTCGAGAAAGCAGTCGAGACCGCCGCAGGGGGTGCAGCATGAGCCAGCAGCTCACCGTGATCGGCACCGGGGTGATCGGCAACGGCTGGATCGCCCGCGCCCTGGCCCGCGGCTGGGACGTGGTGGCCTTCGATCCGGCCCCGGATGCCGCCGAACGCACCCGCGCCTTCGTCGACAACGCCTGGGCCTCCCTCGAGCGCCTGGGCCTGGCCGAGGGTGCCAGCCCCGAGCGACTGACCTTCGTGGAGAGCCTGGAGACGGCCGTGGCGGGTGCCGACCTGATCCAGGAGAACGTGCCGGAGCGCCTGCCGCTCAAGCAGGAGATCCTCGCCGCCATCGATGCCGCCGCGGAAGAGCGCGTGGTCATCGGCTCGTCGACATCCGGCTTCAAGCCCAGCGACCTGCAGCAGGATTGCCCCCGGGCGCCGGGGCGGGTGATCGTCGCCCACCCCTTCAACCCGGTCTACCTGCTGCCGCTGGTGGAGCTGGTCGGCGGCGCGGCCACCGAGCCCGGCGAGATCGAGCATGCCCGAGAGCTCTACCAGGCACTCGAGATGCGCCCGCTGGTGGTGCGCCGGGAGATCGAGGGGCATATCGCCGACCGCCTGATGGAGGCGCTGTGGCGCGAGGCGCTGCACCTGGTCAACGATGGCGTGGCCACCACCGAAGAGATCGACGCCGCCGTGGTCTACGGCTGCGGCCTGCGCTGGTCGCTGATGGGCACCTTCCTCACCTTCCACCTGGCCGGCGGCGAGCAGGGCATGCGCCATATGCTCGAGCAGTTCGGCCCGGCGCTGAAGCTGCCCTGGACGAAACTGGAAGCCCCCGAGCTCACCGACACCCTGATCGACCGGGTGGTCGAGGGCTGCGAGCACCAGGCCGCCGGCCGCCCGGTGGCCGAGCTCGACCGTCGCCGCGACGACTTCCTGGTGGAGCTGCTCGACCTGGTGCAGAAGTACTGGCCCGAGGCCGAGGGCCTGGAGGGACGCATCTGATGGTGATCCTGGAGAGCCGCGTCGCCCCCGAGTGGGTCGACTACAACGGCCACATGAACGACGCCGAGTACGCCCGGGTCTT
The DNA here is from genome assembly GCF_000475415.1 of Halomonas sp. PBN3. Taxonomy (NCBI): domain Bacteria; kingdom Pseudomonadati; phylum Pseudomonadota; class Gammaproteobacteria; order Oceanospirillales; family Halomonadaceae; genus Halomonas; species Halomonas sp. PBN3. The sequence goes on from NZ_AXCA01000112.1 coordinate 62,866, forward strand.
CTCCCTGGCACTCGAGGCGCTGATGGAGCGCATCGGGCTGGGTGCCGCCGGTCGCGCGCGCCACGGCGTTACGATCTACACCCTCGAGACCCACCTCTGCTATCGACGCGAGGCCCATGAGGGGCAGCCGCTGAGCGTGGCCCTGACCCTGCTGGATCGCGACGCCAAGCGGCTGCACGTCTTCCTCGAACTGCACGACGAGGAGGACAACCTGCTCGCCACCAGCGAGCAGATGCTGATGGGCATGGGCCAGGAGAGCGGCCGTCCGGCGCCCTTCCCCCCCGAGGTCGAGGCCATCATCGCCACGCTGCCCCACGCCGCGCCGGAGGCCTGGCCGGCACTCGCCGGGCGCACCATCGGCATTCGACGGACAGGCAAGTAGCATGGAGCTCGGCGACTTCATCGCCCGCTTCGAGGCCGGCCTGGCCAGCCTGGACGGCCTCGACTGGCCCGAGGCGCGTCGACGCTACGATGCGCTCTGCCACTCGTTCGCCCCGCCCGATCCCCCCGGCATGCGGATCACCGATGGGCGGATGAACGGGGTCGCGGTGCGCCGCTTCCTGCTGAGGGGTGCCCACCCCGGCCGGGTGCTCTTCCTGCATGGAGGCGGCTTCACCATCGGCTCGGTGCTCAGCCATCATGGCGTGGCGGCGAGCCTCGCCGGGCACCTGGGACGTGAGGTGGTCGGCGTCGACTACCGCCTGGCACCGGAGGCCGGCTATGCCGAGATGCTGGCCGAGTGTCTCGCCGTGGCCGCGGGTATCGACCCGCTCGCCGTGGTGGGCGACAGCGCCGGCGGGCGCCTGGCACTCGACCTGGCCGCCGAACTGTCCACACCTCCGATGCTGGGGCTGATCTATCCCCCTGTGGATGGAATCGATGCCGCGACCCTGGGGCCCTCCGCCCCGCTGCTCTCCCGGGACGAGGTGTTGGGCATCGCCGAGCACTGCCCCGGGGCACTCCCTGCCGGGGTGAGGGCAGGCATGCCTGCCGAGCGGCTGGAGGTGCTGGCGGTGGCCCAGGACCCGCTCACCTCGCCGCTGGAGGCGGCGGTGAAGCGCTGGCGCCGGGCCGGGGCCAGCGTCGGCTATCGCTGCGCGCCTGGCATGGTGCACGGTGCCCTGCACGCCCAGGCATGGATCCCCGAGATGCGCCACGCCTGGCAGGATTTCTGCCAGGCGTTGAAGGGGCGCCTCGAGGAGAAGGATTACCGATAGGCGGCGCGCACCGCCTCGATGGCCGACGTGCCGTCGCGCGCCTCGACACCCTCGAGCCAGCCGGCCACGGTATCGAGGTTCTCGCCGATCCATTCGCCGGCCACCTCGTCCGCCGGACGCTCCTCGTAGCTGTAGGCGTGGACCCAGGCGTTCTGGTCTTCGATCTCCACCACGTACTGCGACAGGAAGCGGTGCAGCTGCGGGTCCTCGTCGGCCAGGCTGGCCGGCACCACCGTCCACACCGTGCTCTCGATCTCGGCGATGCCGGCATCGTCGGCATCCTCCAGGTAGGCCAGATCGAAGCTGACGTTCATCCAGTGCGGCTCCCAGCCGACGAAGGTGACCCACTCGCCGTCGGCCATCTTGCGCTCGGCTTGGGCCAGCATGGCCGCCGTGGAGCTCTCGCGCAGGTCCCAGTCGCCTAACCCCGCCAGGTCCGCATCGATGGCCTCGAGGATGGCGGTATTGATGCCGGTGCCCGCCTCGATGCCCTGGATCTCGCCGTCGAACCGCTCGCGATGGGCGTCGAGGTCCGCCACCGAGGTCACACCGGCCTCGAAGACATACCGCGGCACCACCAGGCCGGAGTTGGCGCCGCGGATATTGGAGACCAGCTTCTCGACCTGGCCCGCCTCGACCAGCGGCTCGACCATATCGACCTGCACCGGGTACCAGCCCCCCAGGTAGACCTCCAGGTCGTCGCGGCTCAGTCCCTCGAGGATGACGCTCACCGCCAGGTCGTTCTGCCGTGTCTCGTAGCCCATCGCCTCCATCAGCTGGGCCGCCACCTCCGACTTCACCGTCACCCCCGGCCAGGGCGGCACGCCGAAGCGCACCTCATCGAGCTCGGCCATCGCCGGCCCTGCCAGCAGCAGCGGCATCAGGGCGGTGGAACGGATCAGGGTTCGGGGAAGTACACGCATCGGGCAGTCCTTCTGCAGGGAATGGACCTCCAGTCTGACCAGAATGGCGACACATGATTGTCACAGGGCGACACTAGAAAGGCGCAAAGCGACATGCTGGGTGACATCGCATTATCTGTACACACCAGCCGACCGCCAACGACGAGAATCACGCGGATAAAAGCAATATAAACAGACGCTTGCCTTAATCCGCATGCTCCGTCACGAAAAAATATTTGACCAAACGGAAAAATATGGCCTAGGGTATTTTTACCAGATGGTAAAAAGCGCACAACAACAACAGGAGCGCACGATCATGCTGACTCGCTCAGAAGCCATAGCGCTGAAGGCAGTGCCCAGTCATGACTTGGAAAAATATTCCGAGCATGCTTCAAAAGTTCGTGATGCACACTGGGGCAAGACCCTGACTTACTCGCGAAAAGTCTTTGTCCCGTTGACTAACATGTGTCGTGACGAATGCGGATACTGCACGTTCGTCAAGAAACCAGGATCACCCGACGCTCGCATCATGACCCCGGATGAAGTCATGACAGTGGTCAGAGAAGGCGAAAGGCTCGGTTGTAAAGAAGTACTCTTCAGCCTTGGTGAGAAGCCTGAGCAGCGCTACCCGGAGGCTAAAGAAGCCTTGGAGCGGCTTGGCCATACCAGCATGATTGAGTATCTCATAGAAATGTGTCAGCGCGTGTTGGAAGAGACCTCTCTGCTACCCCACGTCAACGCCGGCACCTTGACTGATGAGGAAATCGCTCGCCTAAAACCCGTCAGTGTAAGCATGGGAATGATGCTGGAAAATATCAGCCGTCGCCTGCTTCAGCGTGGTGAAGCCCACTACGCTTGCCCTGACAAAGTTCCCGTACAACGCCTACGCACTCTGGAGAGGGCGGGACGACATGGCGTTCCCTTCACCACAGGTATCCTGATCGGTATCGGGGAGACATGGGAAGAGAGAGTAGACAGCCTGCTTGCCATCAATGCCCAGCATCGACATTACGGCCATGTTCAGGAAGTTATTGTCCAGAACTTTCGTGCCAAGCCAGGAACCGCCATGGCCAATCACCCGGAGCCTGACCTGGAAGACATGGTCCGCACCCTGATACTTGCGCGGCTACTGCTGCACCCGTCTATCAGTCTCCAGGCGCCTCCCAACCTGGAATCTCGTTTCCCATCTTACATAAGTGCCGGTATCAATGATTGGGGCGGCATCTCCCCGTTAACCATTGACCACATCAATCCAGAACGCGCCTGGCCACAGATCGATGCCCTGCGTGAGGCCACGGCGAAGTGTGGGTATGGCCTGGAAGAGCGATTGGCAATCTACCCCCGCTACCTGCAGTCACCCGAACACTTCATAACCTCCCCTCTCGCCGCACGCCTTGATGAGATATCACGCGAAGATGGGTTGGCACTGCAGCAGTGCGGCTGAAAACACATACAACTCAAGAGAGGCTCACAATGACAACACCACTTAGCGCTCTTGCTCGACAGCCAGCCGAGCTGGCCAGCCACCGAGTCGGTCTAAAAACCCGTCGGATTTTAGAGGGTGTCTTGGGCGGAAAGGAGCTCAGTGAAATTGATGCCATTCACCTTTTCCAAACAGAAAATGCAGATCTTGATGCACTGACAGCAACCGCTGACGAACTGCGTCGACGCCGAGTAGGGGACGATGCAACTTTTGTTATCACTCGCAACATCAACTACACCAATGTCTGCTACATGGGGTGTCGATTTTGCAATTTCGCCAAGCGAAAAAGCGACCCAGATGCGGAGTTCTTCGACCTCGACGAAATCGTTCGCCGGGCCCAGGAAGCCTGGGACAGGGGCGCCACTGAAGTCTGCATCCAGGGCGGCTTGCACCCGAATATTCCAGGACACTTCTATCGAGACATTCTAAAGGCAATCAAGTCCGTCCTACCGGACATGCATATTCACGCATTCTCTCCATTCGAGATCTGGTTCGGCGCCCAAAAGAGCCGCCTCTCCTATCGCGATTTTATTCGCGACCTTATTGATAATGGACTAGGGTCCATGCCGGGCACAGCGGCAGAGATTCTGGATACCGAGGTACGTAAGCAGCTGACCCGGGACAAGCTGACCACCGACCAGTGGGTGGAGATCATCACCACGGCCCATGAAGAGGGGTTGCGCACCACCTCAACCATCATGTACGGCCATATCGATGGCCCCGAGCACTGGGCCGCACACCTGGGCCTGCTCAGGGATATCCAGAAGCGCACCGGCGGCTTCACCGAGTTCGTCCCCCTAGGATTCGTCCACTACAAGACCCCCTTGTTCCTGGAGCATGACGGCGTCCGCCCGGGCCCCACCCGACTCGAGCATATCCGCATGCACGCCGTGGCGCGTCTGATGCTGGATGGCTGGATCGACAACATTCAAGCCTCCTGGGTCAAGCTAGGACCGGAGCTGGCGCGTCAGATGCTCTCGGCCGGGGTTAATGACCTAGGCGGTACTCTGATGAACGAGAGCATCTCCCGTGCCGCCGGGGGGGAGCACGGCCAGGAGATGCTTCCCGAACAGATGGCGCAGATGATTCGCACCATGGGACGCCGCCCGGTGCGACGCAATACCCTTTACCAGCATGTGGAAACGTTCGATGAGCCAGTCCTGAGACGGGCTGCCGGAGGCATGGCATGAGTCCCCGCATCACCCTGCTGGCGGGCGGCGTGGGCGGCGCCAAGCTGGCTGAAGGGCTGGCGAGCCTCTGCCATCCCGAGAGACTGTCGATCATCGGTAACGTCGGCGACGACCAGGAGTTTCACGGCCTTTGGGTCTCGCCGGACATCGACACCCTGACCTACAGCCTGGCCGACCGGATCGACCGCCGGCAGGGCTGGGGGCTGGCCGACGAGAGCCACCGGGTGCTAGCAGGCCTTGAGCGCTTTGGCTGCGATACCTGGATGTCGCTGGGCGATCAGGATATCGCGACGCACATCTACCGCACCCAGCTGCGGCGCCAGGGCGTACGCCCCAGCACCATCGCTCAGAGTATCGCCGCCTCGCTGGGCGTGACACCTAACCTGCTGCTGCCTACGGATGATGTCTTGCAGACACGATTGAGAACGGACCAAGGATGGCTGGCCTTCCAGGAGTATTTCGTGAGGGAGCGCTGCCGTCCCGAGGTACGCGAAGTGCGCTTCGAGGGAGCCAGCGAGGCCCGTCCAACGCCCGAGGCTCTGGCGGCCATCGAGAGAGCCGACATTCTGCTGATCGCACCCAGCAACCCCGTAGTCAGTATCGCTCCGATCCTCGCCGTCCCGGGGATCCGCCAGGCTCTCTCAGTCACTGGCGCCACGCGCATCGCGGTCTCTCCGCTGATCGGCGGACGTACCGTCAAGGGGCCTGCCGATCGCATGCTGGCCGCCATGGGCTACCCCTGCAGCAGCCTGGGAGTTGCTGCCAGCTATGCGGGAGTGATCGATGGCCTGGTCATCGATGCCAGTGATGAGGGCGACCGCCCGGCTCTAGAGGCAGAGGGGCTGCAAGTCATGACCACAACCACCCTGATGACCTGCGCCGAGGAGAAGACCCGCCTGGCCGAGGAAACCCTCGCCTTCGCCGGCTCGCTTCGACGGGAGCGTGAGGAGACCAAGGCATGACTGGCACGCCGCTGATCGTCATCCCGGTGAAGGACTTCGGCCTGGCCAAGAGCCGATTGGGCCAGAGACTATCACCGGACCGCCGCTCGGCGCTGGCCCGTCGGTTGTGTGAGCGCACCCTGCGCTTTCTCGCTCGCCACCTCCCCGAGCACGATCGACTGGTGGTCACGGCCTCTCCAATGATTGCCCGGTTGGCCCGTCGTCATGGCGCCAGCGTGCTCGTGGAGCCCGCCGCCGACGGTCTTTCGGTCGCGGCACAGCGTGCCGCCGAGTGGTCCCGTGCCAGGGGCTATACGGCCCAGCTGCTGCTCCCCGCGGATATCGTTCAGCTGGATGAAGGGGAGATTCGCCGCCTGCTGGCACAGCAGGGGGAGGGCCCGGGTGTCACGATCTGCCCGGCCGACGATGGAGGCACCAATGCTCTACTGACCTCCCCCCCCGACGCCTTGACATTCCGCTTTGGCCCCGACTCTTCCATGGCACACCAGGAAGAGGCCCTCAAGCAGGGTCTTCCCTGCCGCGTGCTGGCGCTGAAACAGCTGAGTTTCGACCTGGATACCCCCACGGATCTCAACACCCTGGATGCGCTGATCAGGGGAAACGGCGGCGAGACGCCGCAGGAGCTGAAAACGCTATGGAAACTGTGCATGACACCCACCGAAATGACCCCCTGGGCGGCCTGGCTGACGACGCCGTGAGCCTGGCGGACAGCGTTTCCCTGCGCCCCCTGCCGGGCATTCCCGATATCCAGCCTGGCGATGACCTGGCCGCTGTGATGATCGAGGCCCTGAGGGAGCACGACATGACACTGCGTGATGGCGACATCCTGGTGGTCGCACACAAGGTGATCTCCAAGGCCGAGGGCCGAGTGGTCGCCCTGGCAGATATCACACCGGGGGCCGAGGCCGAGGCGCTGGCCGACCAGGTCAACAAGGATCCCCGCAAGGTGCAGGCCATCCTGAACGAATCCACCCGGGTCGTCCGCGCCGTCAAGCGACCCGACCAGGAGGAGGGCACTCTGATCGCCGAGCACCGACTGGGCTTCATCTGCGCCAACGCCGCCGTGGATGAGTCCAACGTCGGCGCCGAAGAGACCATCATCCTGCTGCCAGTTGACCCCGATGCCAGCGCCCGCCGCCTGTGCGAGCGGCTGGAAGACGCTTTCGGCGTCCGCCTGGGCATCGTGGTCACCGACACCTTTGGCCGCCCTTGGCGCATGGGCCTGGTCAATGTGGCCATCGGTCTGGCCCGTGTGCCGGCCCGCATCGACATGGCAGGCGAGCGCGATGCCTTTGGCCGCGTGCTCTCGGTGACCATGCCCGCCCTGGCCGACGAACTGGCGGCCGCCTCGGGGCTGGTCATGGGCAAGAGCGACAAGACGCCGGTCGTACTGTTTCGCGGTATCGACTGGCAACCGTGCAAGAGTTCAGCGAACGAGCTGATAAGACCCCAACAAGAGGACCTGTTCCGATGAGCATTGCAATCCTTGGTGGTACCGGCCCTCAGGGCCGCGGACTGGCGTTGCGCTTCGCCCGCGCCGGCACTCCCGTGATTCTCGGCTCCCGCGACGGCGACCGCGCCCAGGGCATCGCCGACGAGCTCAACACCCAGCTGGATGGGGCTGCCACCATCAGCGGCCAAAGCCTGCGCGACGCCGTGGTGGCGGCAGAGGAGATGGTAATCCTGGCCGTTCCCTATAGCGCCCATGACGCCACCCTCGAGGCTATTAGCGACTTGCTACCTGGCAAGATCCTGATCGACATCGTGGTACCGCTGGCTGATGGAGATCCCAAGCGCGTCGAGATGCCCGCCGCAGGTTCAGCCACCGAGGCTGCCCAAGCACTGCTGGGCGAGGAGATTCCGGTTGTAGGCGCCTTGCACAACGTTTCCGCTGCCACGCTCAATCAGCTGGACCACGCCATCAACTGCGACGTTCTGGTGTGCGGCAACGACTTGGCAGCCAAGGAAAAGGTCATCGAACTGATTCGTCAGTTGAAAGTTGAGGCCTACAATGCGGGCCCTGCAATCAACGCACGTTGCATAGAGGCCATCACCCCGATTCTGATACGTCTCAACATTTCCAAGAAGGTTCCCTTTACCCATGCGGGTATTCGTATCTGGGCACCTGACGCCTGAGATACACCATCACTGTGTCAACGACCAACAAGCATAATCAAGGAGAATGACTCATGGAATTCGGTATCTGTTTCAAAGGTTTTGTCACTCCGGATCGCGCCAGAAAACTAGTCAAGCAGGCCGAGGAAGCTGGTTTCGACTATTGCTGGTTCTACGACTCCCACATCCTCTGGCGTGAATGCTATCCAGCCATCGCCATGTGCATGGAGCACACTACCAGGATGCGTTTCGCTCCCTGCGTGACTAATCCGAACGCACGAGACTGGTCGCTAGCCGCCAGCTTATTCGGCAGCCTGGCTAAGCAGAGTGGAGGCCGCTTCGATATCGGCCTCGGCCGCGGCGACAGTTCGGTTCGGGTCATGGGTAAGAAACCTGCACCGCTGGCACGTGTTGCAGAGTTCACACAAAAGGTCAAGGCAATGATCCGTGGTGAGGAGGTCCACTATGGAGAATGCCCGGAACCCGTCAAGTTCCCCTGGGCCGATGGATACGAACTGCCCGTGCATATTGGCGCCTATGGCCCCAAGGCACTGAAAACCGCAGGTGAGGTAGGCGATGGTGTCATCCTCCAGATCGGTGATACCTACTTGGTCGAATGGCTTGGCAAGCAGGCAACCAAGGCCGGGGAAGACGCGGGTAGAGACATGAGCGACTATAAAGTAATCGTCGCAGCCCCCGCCTACTTCGGCGACAAGGAGTCATGTATCGAGGCAACCAAATGGTTCCCGGCTATGGTGGGCAATCACGTGGCCGATATCGTGGAGAAGTATGGTACCGACAGCGGTCTCGTGCCGAAGAGCCTGACTGACTACATCGAGAAGCGAAAGGGCTACGATTACTCCAAGCACGGCCAGAGTGACAACCCCTACCTCGACTTTATTACGCCAGAAATTGTGGAAAGCTTCTGTGTTCTCGGACAGCCGGAAGATCATGTCGCCAAGCTAAAGGACCTGCAGGAGGCAGGCATGACCCATTTCAATATCTATCTGGATAATGGCGATGAGGAAAACATCATCGCTCAGTACGGAGAACATGTAATCCCCCGCTTCCGCGACTGATCGGAAACGCCGGTGGCACACTCGCCACCGGCAATTATCCACTAATTAATGATCGGGCCACTCAGAGAGCGGCCTAGGAACACTGTGTCTCAGATAAAGACGTCAGAACAAAACTAACGAGGAAAATATGAACGACATCAGGATCAACAAGCAGCGACTCTGGGACAGTCTGATGGAAATGGGTGAGATCGGCGGTACCGAGAAGGGAGGCTGTTGCCGGCTCGCACTGACAGACCTGGACAAGCAGGGCCGTGACCTCTTTGTCAAATGGTGCAAGGAGGCAGGTTGCAGCATCACTATCGATAAGATGGGCAATATCTTCGCCCGCCGGCCCGGTCAGGATGACTCCCTGCCCCCCGTGGCAATGGGCAGCCATCTGGACACCCAGCCCACGGGGGGGAAGTTCGACGGCGTCTATGGTGTGCTCGCCGGACTGGAAATCTTTCGTACCCTGAATGAGCAGGGCATCGAGACGAAGGCTCCTCTGGAAACTGTCGCCTGGACAAATGAAGAGGGCTCTCGCTTCCCACCAGCCATGGTGTCGTCGGGCGTCTTCGCCGGTGCCTTCGACCTGGAATACGGCCTTAGTCGGGCCGACCTTGATGGCAAGACCATGGGGGAAGAGCTGGAGCGAATCGGCTACGCCGGCGACGCCGAAGTCGGCAACCACCCCTTCAAGGCCTTCTTCGAGGCACATATCGAACAAGGCCCGATACTCGAGGACGAGGGCAAGCAGATTGGCGTGGTCACCGATGCCCAGGGCCAGCGCTGGTACGAGATCACCCTCACCGGCCAGGAGTCGCATGCCGGCCCCACGCCAATGCCCAGCCGCCGGGACGCTCTGGTGGGTGCAGCTCGCATCGTCGATCTGGTCAACCGCATCGGCATGGAGAACCAACCCAATGCCTGTGCCACTGTCGGCTTAATGCAGGTGTTCCCCAATTCTCGAAACGTCATCCCGGGTCAAGTTTTCTTTACAGTGGATTTTCGCCACCCCGATGCCCAGGTGCTGGAAAGGATGGATCAAGCATTGCGCGAGGGTGCTGCAAGAATCGCTGAGGACATCAAGCTGGGTATGGACTTCGAACAGATCTGGTATTCCCCCCCTGTACCCTTTGCCGAAGACTGCGTCACATCCGTAAGAAAAGCTGCCGAGGAGCTCTCCCTGACCCATCGAGAGATGGTTAGCGGGGCGGGACATGACGCTTGCTATATCGCGCGTGTGGCACCCACTTCCATGGTCTTTGTGCCATGCGAGAAGGGTATCAGCCATAACGAGCTCGAACGAGCCGATGCCGGTGACCTGGCAGCCGGTTGCAACGTCTTGCTCAAGGCGGTGCTGGAGCATGCCAACGCCTGATCGGGCACTCGACAACTTCGGGAGAACAACAATGCGACTTTCGGTAATGCGGGAGCGCTACCCTGGCGAGTCCAGGGTAGCCCTGACCCCCGCCAACGTAGCAACCCTGACCGGCCTCGGCTGCGAGGTGTTCGTGGAAACTGGCGCTGGCGACGCCGCCGGCTTCGCCAACGACGTCTATCGCGAGGCAGGCGCCGAGATTCTCGAAACACGTGCCCAGCTGCTCGACCAGAGCGAGATCGTCCTGTGCGTCGACGGCGCACACGAGGAGGCGCTGGCCGACCTGCGTGACGGCCACATCTGTATCGGCATGCTGGATCCCTTGAACAAGACCGAGCGGTTCCTCGGGCTGGCCAAACGCAACATCACAAGCCTGGCACTGGAGCTGGTGCCTCGCATCAGTCGCGCCCAGAGTATGGACGCGCTCTCTTCCATCGCCACCCTTGCCGGCTACAAGGCCGTGCTGCTGGCGGCCAGCCAGGCCCCCCGGATCTTCCCAATGATGATGACGGCGGCGGGCACGCTGAACCCGTCGCGTGTTTTCATCATGGGGGCCGGGGTCGCCGGTCTACAGGCGGCTGCCACCGCCAAGCGTCTGGGCGCCGTGGTGGAAGCCTATGACGTGCGCCCGGCAGCACGCGACCAGATCCTGTCCGTGGGCGCCAAGCCCATCGAGCTCGAACTGGACACCTCGTCCAGCGAGGGCCAGGGCGGCTATGCCAGCGAGCAGGATGACGACTTCCTGAGACGCCAACGAGAACAGATGGCCGACGTTCTGGCACAGCAGGATGTGGTGGTGACCACGGCGGCCATCCCCGGCGCCAAGGCCCCGATACTGATCACCGAAGAGATGGTGAAACGGATGAAACCGGGGGCGGTCATCGTCGACCTCGCCGCCGAGCGGGGCGGCAATTGCGAGCTGACCCAGGCCGGTGAAACGCTCGAGGCCTACGGTGTCACCATCATCGGCCCGACCAACATCGCGGCCAGCCTCCCTCACCATGCAAGCCAGATGTATGGCCGCAACATGGAGAACCTGCTGCGCCATCTGCTCGACGAGGAAGGCAAGCTGGCGCTCGACTTCGAGGACGAGATCCTCGACGAAACGGTAGTGACCCATGGCGGGGAAGTGCGCGCTGCGCGCATCCGCGAGCGCCTGGCCCCGGCCCCCACGCGTGAAGAGGAGACGGCCTGATGGACATGCTGATCATGCAGATATCGCTTTTCGTGCTGGCCGTCATCCTGGGGGTCGAGCTGATCACCAAGGTACCGGCCACGCTGCACACGCCGCTGATGTCGGGCAGCAACGCCATCTCCGGCATCACCCTGGTCGGGGCACTGCTGGCCGCCGGCTCCGGAGACGTCAGCGGAGTTTGGGTCTCCATCCTCGGCATGATCGCGGTCACTCTGGCCACCATCAATGTCGTGGGTGGTTTCCTGGTTACCAACCGCATGCTTCGCATGTTCCAAAAGAGGTGATGCGCGATGAGTCTGTCATTCGTAAATTTGTTCTATCTGGCCTCTGCGGTGCTGTTCATCGCGGGGATCAAGGGACTAACACGTCCTCGGACAGCGGTACGCGGCAACCTGCTGGCCGCCATCGGCATGCTGGTCGCGGTCATCGTGACCCTACTGGATAGGTCGATCCTCTCCTACGGCTGGATCCTGGCCGGTGTGCTCCTCGGCGGCACCATCGGCACTTTGCTGGCCACGCGCATCCAGATGACGGCGATGCCGCAGATGGTTGCCCTGCTCAACGGCTTCGGTGGGGGCGCCTCCCTCGCGGTGGCCCTGGCAAGCTTCCTGTCGACGAGCGGCCCCGTAGCCGCCACGGGAGCCATCGGCCTGCTCGCCATCGGCCTGACCGTACTCATCGGCGCAGTGACCCTGACCGGCAGTGCGGTGGCCTTCGGCAAGCTGCAAGAGCTGCTTCCCGGCAACCCCATGGGCTTCAAGGGCATCACGGTGTTCAATGCGGCCCTGCTCACCTGTGCTGTGGTGATCGTGGCCACACTCGCCAGCGGCAACACCAGCATCGGCTTGCTGCTGCTGCTGACCGCCATCGCTCTTGTACTGGGGGTGACGCTGGTCATCCCCATCGGCGGCGCCGACATGCCGGTGGTGATCGCGCTGCTCAATTCCTACTCCGGCATCGCCGCCGCCGCTGCCGGCTTCATCATGGGTAATACCGTGCTGATCGTATCCGGCGCCCTGGTGGGTGCCTCGGGGCTGATTCTGACACGCATCATGTGCGTGGCCATGAACCGCTCCCTGGCCGGGGTGCTGTTCGGCTCGCTCTCCGAGGAAAGCGGAGAGGGTATGGATGCCGACGAAGTGTATGCCGGCAAGGTGAAGTCCTCGTCCGCCGAAGAAGTCAGCATGCTGCTCGAAACCGCTCAGCGAGTGGTGATCGTGCCCGGCTTCGGACTGGCCATGGCCCAGGCGCAGCATGCCGTACGTGACTTGGCCGACACCCTGGAGCGGCGGGGCGTGGAAGTGATCTATGGCTTGCACCCCGTGGCCGGCCGCATGCCCGGGCACATGAACGTGCTGCTCGCCGAGGCCGAAGTGGAATACGACAAGATGCAGCCCATGGAACAGGTGAACCCGAGCTTCGCCCAGACTGACGTGGTCATCGTCATCGGAGCTAACGACGTCACCAACCCGATGGCGCGAGAGGACAAGGGCAGCCCGATCTACGGCATGCCGATCCTCGACGTCGATCAAGCTCGCACCGTCGTGGTGGTTAAGCGAAGCCTGAGCCCCGGTTTCGCCGGGCTGCCCAATCCGCTGTTCGCCAAGGACAACACCTTGATGCTTTTCGGTGACGGTAAGCAAGCAATTCTCGACCTGACAGGATCCTTGAACGAAGCGGCCTGAATTGTGGGTTCGGTATTACGGATTACCGACTCACTAAACTGGGGCCGTTAACCGGCCCCTTTTCCAGAGCACCTTGAGTCAACTCAAGGAAAACCCAAGACAATAACCAACAGAGAAATGCTGATGCGATTCTGCAAACCTATTACCACAATAATCTGCCTATCTATGGCAGGCATCACGACAGCACAAGCCGAGAAACTATTCTCAGACTCCAGCATCTCGTTGCTGCACAGCGACCAGTACGAGGCATTCGGGAGGGAACAGCAGGAGCATACATTCTTCACTTTCGAGAACGTAACTGCCCACGACTGGGGAGGCACCTTTTTCTTCATCGATGCCAACCAGGGGCGGGGCAGCGCTGAAGGACAGGATGACGTATATGGTGAGTTCTCACCAGAGCTCAGTCTGAGCTGGCTGAGTGGCCAACCACTCACGGCGGGTCCGTTACGCGACGTGTCGTTGGCGGCCACCTATGAGTTTGGAGGTGAGACCGACCTTAACAACTATCTGACCGGGATCAGTCTCTCCTGGGATGCCCCCGGTTTTCAGTACGTCAATACCGCCTTTTATCATGCCAACAACAGCAGCATTGACAACGACCTTCAGATGACGCTGACCTGGGGTGCTCCCTGAATCCGTGAGACCGGCC